>RFZE01000066.1 GCA_009920875.1 Alphaproteobacteria bacterium
AAACCCGTCACGCGACGGCAATATCGATACGGCGCGGCTGGCCGATGGCGCACAGCAAGATGCGCTGCGCAATGCCGTTGCCGATGACGCGGTTGAACTGGTGCCGGTGCAAGCCGAAACCGCCAATATGGCAGCGCTTATTCGCCACGCATTGTTAAGCGAAGCCAATATTGATGTCCGCCTGCCGGTTGCCGAGGAAGAATTGCCGACCATTGAATTGAAGCTGCCGAAAAATCTGACTTTTGATGAAGACGGTGTTTTCTATTTTCGCGATATCTTGGACGGCGGGCATGATGTTTTGTTGATCGACGAAAACGAGTTTACCGATTTACAGTTTGAGATCAGCATTTTCGGCTTTGTTTTTTACCAATTGGAAGATGATGAAGAATTCATTGCATCTTACTTGACGGACGGTGAAACGGGCGCCGATGACGAGACAACGACAAAGATTGCGTTTCATCTCAGCGATATTGAAGCCTTGATGAGTAGCTTGGCGGTGATTGCTAACCCGAATGCCGAAAATGTGCGCATCGAAGTCACTGTCTATTTGCAAGACCAGCTTATTTTCGAAGAGACGGTGATTTTTGATGTCAAACCGCCGGTCACGCATGAATTGGATGCAATCGATGTCAATCAGGGCTTACCCGATGATGATTTGGATGTTTTCGACAAAGACGGAGAAGGCTTGCAATTGGGTGAGACGGCTTTTGGCGACCAAGATGACGAAGATTTATCGTCTATACTGGATATTTTATAGGCCTTTCGCTTTACGCCGTGCCGCCGACCGTCAGTCCTTCCAGTCGCAAAGTCGGTTGACCGACCCCGACGGGCACGCCTTGTCCCGCTTTGCCGCAAGTGCCAATGCCCTCATCCAGCGCCATATCATTGCCGATCATGGAGATGCGTTGCATCGATTCCGGCCCGGTGCCGATCAGCGTCGCGCCTTTTAACGGCGCGCCCAGCTTGCCGTTTTTCACTTCATAAGCCTCAGTGCAGGAGAACACGAATTTGCCGGAGGTAATATCGACTTGGCCACCGCCGAAAGAGACCGCGTAAATGCCGTCTTTGACGCTGGCCAGAATTTCTTCCGGTTCGTGATTGCCGCCCAACATATAAGTATTGGTCATGCGCGGCATGGGTTGGCAATTATAGTTTTCGCGCCGCCCATTGCCGGTCGGCTCCATGCCCATCAGCCGCGCATTTTGGCGGTCTTGCATATAGCCTTTCAAAATACCGTCTTCGATAAGCACGGTTTTGGAAGTCGGCGTGCCTTCATCATCAATGGTCAGTGACCCACGCCGGTCAGGTATCGTGCCGTCATCAATCACCGTGACGCCGGGCGATGCGACGCGTTCGCCAATGCGGTCAGAAAAGGCCGAGGTTTTTTTGCGGTTGAAATCGCCTTCCAAGCCGTGGCCGACCGCTTCATGCAGCAAAATGCCCGGCCAGCCCGGCCCCAACACCACATCCATTTCACCGGCCGGCGCCGGAATGCTGTCGAGATTGGTGACCGCTTGTTTGAGCGCATTATTGACTTGCTCCTGCCAATTTTCAGGGGCCAGCCATTGCGCATAATTGGCCCGTCCGCCGCGCCCTGAATGGCCGGTTTCTTGTCGCTCGCCTTCGCCGACAACCACCGACACATCAAGCCGCACCAGCGGACGTACATCAAAAAGCGGCGCGCTATCAGGGCGGATAATGCTGACCGCTTGCCATTCACCGGCCAGCGATACCGAAACTTGCCGCACGCGATTGTCTTTGGCGCGCGCATAGGCATTGATTTCTTCCAGCAATTTCACCTTATCGGTAAATTCTGCGCCATCGAGCGGATTGGCATCCATATAAAGCGCCTTACCGGCGGCCATCGGGCCGGAAGCCCATGTGCCGGAATGGCCAGAAAGCACCGGCGACAGGCTGGCCGCGGCGCGCTGCAACGCGTCCATTGATAAATCCGTGGCATGGGCAAAGCCGACCGCCTCGCCATTAACGGCGCGCAGGCCAAAGCCGTGCGACGTGTCAAAACTGGCTGCTTTCAGGCGATTATCATCAAATGAAAACGCCTCTGACAATGTATATTCCAAAAATAATTCACCATCATCGGCACCATGCAGCGCGGTTTCGGTGAATTTATGGGTCTGGTCCAAATCAAGACCGGCCTGATTGAAAAATAATTCTTGTGGATTGCGGCTCACGGCAAACTCCTTTTTTGCTAGTCTTAATATGTCGTCTGACGGGGGCAGAGGCAAGCCTTGAGAAGGCGCTTTATCGCCAATGGTCATAAAGTCGCACGGATGAGACAGGCTGTATTCAATGCGCCCATAATTTTGTATATGAAGTCATGAAAAAAAGCAGGGTGAGTCTCTGCTTCAACCAAATGGGGACAGCACATGGGTCTTTTCAAAAAAATCAGCAAATGGGGCGCTGGCCTTGCGGCTTTTTCGGCTGCCGGTTTGGCTTCTGCCGTTGCGGCGCAACCGAAAGATTGGCAGATAACCTTTCAAGAAGCGGCATCGGAAAACATGACCATGATTACCGATTTCAATAATTTCCTGTTGATTTTGATGACCGCCATTAGCGTTTTTGTCCTTGGCCTGATGCTTTATGTGATGGTGCGCTTCAATGCGCGCGCCAATCCGGAGCCGAGCACGACAACCCATAATACTTTGGTTGAAGTGGTGTGGACAGTGGTGCCGATCGTCATTCTGGTGGTCATTGCCATTCCCTCTTTCCGCCTGCTCTATTTCCAACGCGATATTCCCGAAGCCGACATGACTGTCAAAGCGGTCGGCTATCAATGGTATTGGGGTTATGAATATCCCGACCATGGCGATTTTGCTTTCGACTCGCTGATGCTGTCCGATGAGGAGCGCGGCGACCAACCGCGCCTCTTGGCCACTGACACCGCCATGGTGGTGCCGGTTGATACGACCGTGCGCGTTATCGTTACCGCTGCCGATGTGCTGCATGCTTTTGCCATGCCGGCCTTTGGCTTGAAAATGGATGCGGTGCCGGGCCGTTTGAACGAGACCTGGTTCAAGGCCGAGAAAACCGGCACTTATTACGGACAATGCTCCGAGCTTTGCGGCATTCGCCATGCCTTTATGCCGATACGCATTGAAGTCGTATCGAAAGCCGATTTCGCCCTATGGGTGGAAGAAGCGCAAAATGAATATGCTGAAATCGACAATGCTGACGCCATGGTGGCTTCGGCTGAATTACAAGACGCGCAGCGTCAGTAAGAGGGAGACTGTCTGATGGCAACCGAACAAGCAGCCGCTCACGAGCATGAAGACCATCCGACCGGATGGCGTCGCTACCTCTATTCGACCAATCATAAAGATATTGGCACCATGTATCTGATTTTCGCAATTTTCGCGGGCGTCATTGGTGGCCTGATGTCAGTGGTCATGCGAATGGAATTGCAAGCGCCGGGTGACGGCATTTTGGACGGCAATTACCATCTTTATAATGTGCTGGTGACCGGCCACGGGCTTATCATGATTTTCTTCATGGTCATGCCGGCAATGATTGGCGGCTTCGGCAATTGGTTTGTGCCGCTGATGATTGGCGCGCCCGATATGGCGTTTCCGCGCATGAATAATATTTCTTTCTGGCTTTTGCCTGCCTCTTTCATTTTGTTGGTGATGTCCATTTTCGCCGAAGGCCCTCCGGGCAATGATGGCGTTGGCGGCGGCTGGACGATTTATCCGCCGCTTTCAACCAGCGGCCAGCCCGGCCCGGCTATGGATTATGCGATTTTGTCGCTCCATGTGGCCGGTATTTCTTCGATTTTGGGTTCGATTAACTTCATCACGACGATTTTCAATATGCGCGCACCGGGCATGACCCTTCATAAAATGCCGCTTTTCGTCTGGTCGATACTGGTCACTGTCTTCTTGCTGCTGTTGTCGCTGCCGGTCTTTGCCGGTGCCATCACCATGCTGCTGACCGACCGTAATTTCGGCACCACTTTCTTCGACCCTGCCGGTGGCGGCGATCCGATTATGTATCAGCATTTGTTCTGGTTCTTCGCCCATCCGGAAGTTTACATTCTTATCCTGCCGGGCTTTGGCATGGTCAGCCAAATCGTGTCAACCTTCTCGAAAAAGCCGGTGTTCGGCTATCTCGGCATGGCTTATGCCATGGTCGCGATTGGCGGCGTCGGCTTTGTTGTCTGGGCCCACCATATGTATACGGCGGGTCTGAGCGTTGACACGCAAGCCTATTTCGTGGCCGCGACAATGGTGATTGCCGTGCCGACCGGAGTTAAGATTTTCTCTTGGATTGCCACTATGTGGGGCGGTTCGATTGAGTTCAAAACGCCGATGTTGTGGGCGCTTGGCTTCATCTTCCTGTTTACGCTGGGCGGTGTGACGGGCGTGATGCTGGCCAATGCCGGTGTTGACCGCGCTTATCACGATACATATTTCGTGGTCGCGCATTTCCACTATGTGCTGTCGCTGGGTGCGGTCTTCGCCATTTTCGCCGGTTGGTATTACTGGTTCGGCAAAATGTTCGGATACACTTATTCCGAATTTATCGGCAAGCTGCATTTCTGGGTCACTTTTATCGGTGTGAACCTGATTTTCTTCCCGCAGCATTTCCTTGGCATGGCCGGTATGCCGCGCCGTTATGTTGACTATCCCGATGCTTATGCGGGTTGGAATTACTGGTCTTCCATCGGCTCATATATTGCCGCCTTTGGTGTGCTTATCTTCTTGTTCGGCGTGTTCCATGCGCTGGCACGCAAGCAGCCGGCCGGTGCCAATCAATGGGGCGAAGGTGCCACCACTTTGGAATGGACCTTGTCTTCCCCACCGCCTTTCCACCAGTTCTCTGAACTGCCGAAAGTGAAATAGGCAAAGAGAATGTCTCAAAACCATAAAGAGACATTGCTGAAATTGCAGGAGCCGGCATCTGTCGATGTCGGCTCCGCTGCCGATTATATTGCCCTGATGAAACCGCGCGTCATGTCGCTGGTCGTCTTTACCGCCCTTGTCGGCCTGGTGATGGCACCGGGGGCCATGCACCCGGTGATGGCGGTGGCCGCCATTGCATTGATTGCTGTCGGGGCCGGGGCCTCTGCCGCACTGAATATGTGGTATGATGCCGATATTGACGCGGTGATGAGCCGAACAAAAACCCGCCCTGTGCCGTCGGGACGTGTGACGCCCGATGCCGCTTTGACCTTCGGCCTATGGGTGTCGGGTCTGTCCGTGCTTTCCATGGCGGTGATGATTAATTATTTGAGCGCCGCTTTGCTGGCTTTCACGATTTTCTTTTACGCCGTGATTTACACCATGTTTTTGAAACGCCGCACGGCGCAAAACATCGTTATTGGCGGCGCGGCAGGGGCTTTGCCGCCGGTCATTGGCTGGGCCGCGGCGGCCAATTCGGTTTCGATTGAGCCGCTAATTTATTTCGCGATTATTTTCTTTTGGACACCGCCGCATTTCTGGGCTTTGGCGCTGATTAAAAATGATGATTATCAAGCCGCTAATGTGCCCATGCTGCCGGTCACTTCAGGGGTTAAATCGACCCTGTCGCAAATCGTGCTTTATGCTTTCGTGTTGTTTGGTGTTTCTCTTTTGCCCTATGCGCTGGGCTTTAGCGGCCTGTTTTATGCCAGTGGCGCGGCATTATTGGGTGGCCTGTTTATTGCCCTTTGCGTCGGCTTGGCGCTGGCATCGGACAAAAACCGCAACCGCTTGGCCGGCATGACGTTTGCCTATTCGATTTTCTATTTGTTTTTGCTGTTCGTGCTGCTGCCGACAGATAAGGTGATGGGACTATGAGCGACGAAATCAAGACCAATGCCAGCGCCAATAAGCGCGTGGCTGCGGGCGCCGCGCTTATGGCGGTGACGATGATTGGCGCGGCCTATGCCGCCGTGCCGCTTTATGATTTATTTTGCCGCGTCACCGGCTATGGCGGCACCACGCAAGTGGCCGAAGCCGCACCCGGCGCAGTGGCCGAGCGCATGATTACCGTGCGCTTTGATGCCAGTTTGAACCGCAAATTGCCATGGGCTTTTGAAGCGCCGGAAAATGCCGTCAAACTGCCGATTGGCGAATCAGGTCTGGCTTTTTATTCGGCCAAAAACCTGACCGACCGGCGCATTACCGGCACCGCGACCTATAATGTGTCGCCCGATAAGGCCGGTTATTATTTCTCAAAAATCGATTGTTTCTGCTTTACCGAGCAGGTTTTGGAACCGGGACAAAGCGTCGATATGCCGGTCAGCTTTTTTGTTGATCCGGAAATTTTGACCGATCCTGAAATGGATGATGTCAAAACCATTACTTTGTCTTATACATTCTTTGAAGCGCCGGAAACGGCACAAAATACCAAGCAGCAAGAAACTGCTAGTCCGAGGGGATAGAATATTATGGCTGACAGTCACGCAAAACATCATGACTATCATTTGGTTGACCCGAGCCCGTGGCCGGTTGTCGGCTCCATCAGCGTGCTGATTTTGGCGATTGGCGCGGTGCAAATGCTGCATGACAGCACGCCTTGGGTCATGCTTATCGGTTTTGCCGGTGTGCTTTACACCATGTTGGCATGGTGGCGCGATGTGGTCGTAGAAGCGCATAAAGGCGACCATACGCCCGTCGTTCAGCTGCACCACCGCTATGGCATGATTTTGTTCATCGCGTCAGAAGTGATGTTCTTTGTCGCTTGGTTCTGGGCTTATTTTGACGCCAGCCTCTATCCCGGTGAGGCCATTCAAGCTTCACGCACGGAATTGACCGGCGGCGTGTGGCCGCCGCAAGGCATTGAGACCTTTGACCCGTGGCATTTGCCGCTCATCAATACGCTGATTTTGCTGACCTCGGGCACCACCGTCACATGGGCGCACCATGCGCTGCAGCATGATGACCGCGAAGGCCTGAAATGGGGGCTTATCCTCACCGTTGCGCTCGGTGCTTTGTTCACCGTGTTTCAAGTGTATGAATATCAGCACGCCGCTTTTGGTTTTTCCGGCCATATTTATGGCGCGACTTTCTTCATGGCGACCGGCTTTCATGGCTTTCATGTTATTGTCGGCACGATTTTCCTCGCCGTGTGCTTGCTGCGCGCGCTAAACGGCCATTTTACTTCGCAACAGCATTTCGGCTTTGAGGCAGCTGCATGGTATTGGCATTTTGTCGATGTCGTCTGGCTGTTCCTGTTTGTCGTTATTTACATTCTGGGTGCCGGCACGCCGGGCGCTCACTAACCCTTTTCGGGTCTGATTATCAGGAGCGCAGGGAGTGGCATTCGGACATTCCCTGCGTTCTTTTTTTCCGGCATTGCTGACCGTCGCCATGCTGGCCGTGTTGCTGGGACTGGGCATTTGGCAGGTTGAACGCCTTGCTTGGAAAGAAGATTTGCTGGCGCGCATGGCGGAACGGCGCAGCGCCCCGCCTCTGACGCTTGCATCCGCAAATGATATGGCCGCGCTCAAGCGCGAAGCGCATGATTTTTACCCGGCTGTTTTGCAAGGCCGCTTTGGTAAAAAAGCGGTGTTTTGGTTCACCCAAATTGAAAACAAGCCGAGCGGTCTCGACCGTTGGGACAGTGCCGGCTATCACATGCTGGTGCCGTTTTTCTTGCGCGATGGCAGTGCCGTTTTGGT
>RFZE01000067.1 GCA_009920875.1 Alphaproteobacteria bacterium
CAGTTTTTTTTCAACCACCAAAGTCTGATAAAGCCGTCCGGTGAGGCCACCGCTGAGAATTTCTGCCAGCACATCGGCAGCCGCGAATTGCCTTTTATCGGCGCGCCGATATTGCGGCAGGCGATAATAACGCCGCCAACTCTTCTGCCGCACACGTGCATCGGCCAGCACTTGCGGCTTCATATAATCAGCGACACGCAAATCTTGCGCCGGCGCGCGCGGGGCGCGCGGTTTGCCGCTCGGCTTTAATGAACCATAATGGCGTTGTGCCAGTGCTGTCACCTCGTTCACTGTTTAACCGTTCAATTTCAGCACGCCAGCCAATCACCGGCACTTCATAAGCCGTGCCCTTATGCAGGCGCTTGCGCATTTGTTCGGCCAAAAGCGATGACGGTCGGCCATCAACCCGCATGGAGCGCTCTTCCAAAATCACGTCGCGTTCAACGGCAACAATATCGGGTCGGATGATGAGCTTTTGCATACGCTCAGCCTCCATGGCCATCATCTGCCCCAGCTTGTCTTTGGCGATGCGCTGGAAATAGCCGGTATAATCATAAGAGGTGAAGGCATTATCTTGCCCGCCCAGCCGTGCCACGGTTTTTGAAAATTCCCCTGAGGGAATGTTTTGCGTGCCGCGAAACATCAAATGTTCGAAAAAATGCGCAATGCCTGATTTGCCCTTCGGTTCATCGGCTGAGCCGACGCGATACCACAACATATGTGTCACTACATCGGCGCGGAAATCGGGAATGACAATAATCTCGAGACCATTATCAAGTTTTGCGGTTCCAATTTGCGGCCCGTTTGATCCCGTTTCAAACGCCGCATCGCAAGCGGCAAGCCCGCAAGCCAGAAGCAAAATGATTATTTTGTTTTTTAATTGCATGGCGCTTTCCGTGCGCCCGATTTATTCAGCCGCAGCTTCGGTTTGATCAGCGACCAAAGTTTCAATCACCGACGCCGTTTCGCTGGCTTTGCCTGTGCGCTCGCTTTCCAGCATATTGCGCACACCATCACCATAAACGCCGCCGCGTGACGCCTTGTCCAATAGGCGCTGCTCGACATCATCGGGCTGTTTTTCATTTTGCGGCGCAGGCAGAACAAGTAAGCGTGCCAATTCGGCACCTTGTTTGGCCACCGGCGCAGTCTGATCGTTTGACGGCGGCCGCAAGTTAAACTCCGGCGGCAAGATAAGCGGGGCGCGACGCACCACGTTAAATTCATCGGGTGGGTTTTTATTATAGCCCAAGCCACAAGCGGCCAGCACGGGCGCGCATAGGGCAATCAAGCTCAAACGAAAGAAAATTTTACCTGTCATGGCCACTGGTATAACCGAAATCATTCGGCGCGAAAAGCATCATAAATAAGAATAATTACCGCGCCGGTAATCCATATATCAGCCATGTTAAAGACATACCAATAATAGCCGGCCGCATGCAGAGAGATGAAGTCGACCACCGCGCCGTGCCACAGCCGGTCAATAAGATTGCCGAGCGCGCCGCCACAAATCAACGCATAGGCAACAGACAGGCGAAAATGTTCAGCGCCGCGCATCAGATAGGTGAAGAAACCAATCGCGGCCAGCGCAATGCCAATCAAAAAAATGCGCCCTGCCGTGCCACCCTCGGCAAACAGGCCATAGCTGATGCCGTAATTCCAAATCAGGGTGAAATCGAGAAACGGCAAAATATGGCGCGTCTCATGAGTGGCAAAACCGGCCCAAAAAACAATGGCGATTTTGCTCAACTGGTCGAGCGCGGCGAGGCCGAGCGCGAGCGCCAAAGCCTGCTTGAGGGGCAGGGGCTTAGCGCGCATCATATTCGGCGACCGCTGCGGCATCGCGCGGCGTCAAATCGGGATAGCCCTCAACCGAGCCGACTTCGGGCAATATTTTCCATGAGCGCTGGCATTTTTTGCCTTCGGCCATTTTCGGCACAACAGCGACACCCGCCACCTCTTCAAGCGTGAAGGCGTCTGACGGCGCGGCATTATCGGTCAATTCAATTTGCGAGGTGATGCAAATATCGGCCATGTTTTGCCCGTCCAGAGCCGCCATCAAATCGGCATCGCCAATATGCACCACTGGCGCCGCTTCAAGGCTGGAGCCGATACGCTTTTCGCGCCGCTCGATTTCCAGCGCGCCGGTGACGACGCGGCGCACTTTGCGAATATTGTCCCATTTGGCGGCAAGCGCATCATCTTGCCAAACCGCATCCATCTCGACGAATTGCTGCAAATGCACGCTGTCATCAGAAACGCCGAAACGCGATTGCCAGACTTCTTCTGTGGTGAAGCATAAAACCGGGGCAAACCAGCGGGTCAGGCAATGAAAAGCAATATCCATCACCGTGCGGCAGGCGCGCCGCTCAAGGCTCGACGCGGCATCGCAATAAAGCGTGTCTTTGCGAATGTCAAAATAAAAGGCCGATAAATCGACGGTCATGAAATTGAACAGTGACTGATAGATTTTGCGGAAATCGAAATGTGCATAATTATCGCGCACCAGCGTGTCCAATTCGGCCAGACGGTGCAGCATATAGCGTTCCAATTCGGGCATATCGGCATAAGCGACTTTTTCGCCATCCTCAAAATCGGCCAGATTGCCCAATAAAAAGCGGAAGCTATTGCGGATTTTGCGATAGGCATCGGTATTGGCTTTGATGATTTCCGGCCCGATGCGCTGGTCTTCCGAATAATCGCATGACATGGTCCATAGGCGGATAATCTCTGCGCCCGATTGCTGAATGACTTTTAACGGGTCGACCGCATTGCCGAGCGATTTTGACATTTTTTTGCCTTGCTCGGTCATGGTCATGCCATGGGTGATGACGTTTTTATAGGGCGCCGCGCCGCGCGTCGCGCAGGCTTCCAAAAGTGATGAGTGAAACCAGCCGCGATGCTGGTCAGAGCCTTCCAAATACACATCGGCGGGCCATGCCAAATCATCGCGTGCTTCCATCACGAATGCATGGGTGACACCGCTATCGAACCAAACATCGAGAATATCGCTGACTTGTTCGTAATCCTCGGCTTTATGGTCAGCGCCGAGAAAATCTTGCGGGTCGGTATCGAACCATGCATCCGCGCCATTGGCTTTTACCGCGTCAACAATCCGCGCATTCACCGCATCATCGCGCAGCGGTTCACCGGTATTTTTATTGACAAAAATGGTTAATGGCACGCCCCAAGCGCGCTGGCGTGAGACCACCCAATCGGGGCGATTTTCAATCATCGAGAAAATCCGATTGCGGCCGCTTGGCGGATACCAATTGACTTTATCGATTTCCTTGAGTGCCGTATCGCGCAGGCTATTTGTCTCCATAGAGATGAACCATTGCGGCGTATTGCGAAAAATCAGCGGCGCTTTGGAACGCCAGCTATGGGGATATTGATGCCGCAATTTGCCCTTGGCGAGCAGGCGCTCGGCCTCGACCAGCGCGCCGATAACCGCGCCATTGGCATCGCCGTCTTTACCCTTATCGTCAAGCACGCGCTTACCGGCAAATATCGGCACGCTGTTGAGATAAACCCCGCCTTCATCGACGGTGAACGGCACTTCAATATTGTTCTTAAGGCCCAGTTCAAAGTCATCTTGGCCGTGGCCCGGCGCGATATGCACCAGCCCCGTGCCGGTTTCATCGGTCACGAAATCACCGGCCAGCACCGGCACGTCAAAATCATAGCCTTGGCCGTGGAGCGGGTGATGGCAGGTCAATTCGCCCGGATTGATATCGCCGACGCGCTCAAAATCTTCAATTTGCGCTGCATTCATGACTTGCGCTGCGAGATTGTCACATAAAACAAGCTGCTCGCCATTGGCGGCATAAAGGCCATAGGTCAGACCGGCGGAATAGGCCATAGCGCGATTGCCGGGAATGGTCCAAGGCGTCGTCGTCCAAATAACGGCGAAGGTCTTGTCCATGCCTTGCACCGGAAATTTGACGAATATGGTCGGCGAGACATGTTCTTCATATTCCACTTCCGCTTCGGCGAGGGCGGTTTTTTCAACCACTGACCACATGACCGGCTTCGAGCCGCGATAGAGCGAGCCGTCCATAATGAATTTCTGAAACTCGGCAACAATCACCGCTTCGGCTTCATAGGCCATAGTGGTGTAGGGGTTTTGCCAATCGCCCAGCACGCCGAGGCGCTGAAACTGCTCCGATTGCACACCGACCCATTGTTCGGCAAAGGCGCGGCATTGGGCGCGGAACTCATTGGCCGGCACCTCATCCTTATCTTGGCCCTTATTGCGATATTGTTCTTCAATCTTCCATTCAATCGGCAGGCCGTGGCAATCCCAGCCCGGCACATAAACCGCATCGCGTCCCATCATTTGATGGGCGCGGACAATCACGTCTTTCAAAATTTTATTGAGCGCATGGCCGATATGAATATCGCCATTGGCATAGGGCGGGCCGTCATGCAGCACGAATTTCTCACGGCCTTTGGCATCAGCGCGCAGCTTGTCATACAGGCCGATTTTCGCCCAATGGGCGAGCATATCGGGTTCACGCTTGGGCAGACCGCCTTTCATCGGAAAATCGGTTTGCGGCAAGTTCAGCGTTTCGCGCCAGTCGCGTTGATTTGTGTCTTCACTCATTGTCAATTCCTGTTTGAGGCCTTGTAGCAATAGAGGCTTTAGCTGCCAAGCATTTCGCGTGCTTTATCGCTGTCTTTGGCGATTTGCGCTTTCAGCGCATCAAGCCCGTCAAATTTCTGCTCAGGGCGAATAAAATGCAAAAGCGAGACGCGCAAATTGGCGCCGTATAAATCGCCGTCAAAATCGAAAAAATGGCTTTCCAGTCTTGGCTTATCAGTGCCGACGGTCGGGCGCAGGCCGAGATTGGCGACGCCGCGCAATGCCTGTCCGGCAAAATCACCGTCCAAAATGTCAGCGCGCACGGCATAAACCCCGAATTTCGGCAGCACATAATCATCAAGCGGCATATTGGCGGTGGCAAAGCCGATGGTGTGGCCGCGCCGGTCGCCGGTTTGCACTTCTGCCTCAATGGCGAAAGCATGGCCCATTAAAGCGGCCGCTTTTTCCGGTTCGCCATCGCGCAAAAAATTGCGAATGGCGGAAGATGAAAACGGATTGGTGCTGTCGGGTTGCAAAACCGCTTCCGTGGCAAATGTTTCAAACCCCATTTCTCCGCCGACATCGCGCAGCATGGCAAAATTACCTTTGCGGCCTTTGCCGAAGCAAAAATCATAACCGACGCAGACGGCGCTGACATTGAGCTTGCCGACCAAAATATCGGTGATGAAATCTTCCGCTTCGCAAGCCGCCATGGCCGCATCAAACGGCAAGGCAAGGGTGAAATCGACCCCCAAATCGGCCAGCAATGCGGCGCGTGTCACCAGCCGCGTCAGGCGAAAGGGCGGTGCATCGGGCGCGAAAAATTGCTGCGGATGTGGGTCGAACAACATCACCCCCAAAGGCGCGTCTTTGGCCTCAGCCAATGCGCGCGCATCGGCGATTACTTGCTGGTGGCCCAAATGCACGCCGTCAAAATTGCCGATTGCCAAAACAGCGCCTTGCGCGTCTGCGGGCAAGTCAGCGAGGCTGCGATAAAGGGTGGGGTTGGCGACATTCATGAGCGTAATTTAGGGCGCGCCGCCTTACCAGACAAGATGGCGCATGGCATAACGCGCTTGCGTGTTTTCTTCAGCCAAAATGGCGGCAATGGCTTCAGGGTTTTCAATATCGGCCCCCGATGCGCTGGCCAGACCGCCGCCAATGAACAGCGCATCAATGCCCGCCGCTTCCGCCCCCAAAATATCGGTTTTCGGGCCGTCGCCAATCGCCAAAAGACGCGGGTCTTCAAGCCCCGTCATATCACGCAGCATGGCGCGGGCGCGGGCATAGACCATGGGATAGGGTTTGCCGACCCAAACCACCTCGCCGCCGATATTTTCATAGGCCTCGGCAATCGCACCGGCGCAGTAAATCACTTGGTCGCCAAATTGCACGGTGCGGTCGGGATTGGGGCACAAAAGCGGTAAATTGCGCGCTTTTATGCGCGCCAGCATATCGGCATAATCATCGGGTGTTTCGGTCGTGTCGTCATAAGGGCCGGAAAACAAAATCGCATCGGCGGCATCTTCATCGATAAATTCGACCGCCAAATCGGTGATTAAATCAGCGTCTTTATCGGGCCCGATATGGCAGATTTTTTTGCCCTCTCGCCCCATATCGCTCATCAGCGCGCGCACCGCATCGCCCGAGGTCAAAATATCGTCAAACCCGTCGCGGCGATTGCCAATCACTTCAAGCCGTTTGACGGCAGACGGGCCGGGGCGCGGTGCATTGGACAAGAGCAGCACTTTGCCGCCCTGCTGGCGATAATTCAGCAAGGCCGCGTCAACGCCTTCAAAAGGCTGTTTGCCATTATGTAATACGCCCCAAATATCGACAATCAGGGCATCATATTGGTCGGCTATTTCGGCAAGGCCGCCGAGCATATGCGGTAGGCTCATAAGCACTCCTTTAGTGTGACGCGAAGCTGCCTGTTAAAGAGCTGTGCGTCAAGACTTGTTCGGCGGCTCATATTTCGCTAGTTTCCCGACAGATTCTAAGAGGGAGATATCCATGCAATTATTCGATCTATCGGGCAAAACCGCCATCATCACCGGCGCTTCGCGCGGCATTGGTGAAGCCATTGCCCGCCAAATGGCCGACCATGGCGCCAATGTTGTCATTTCAAGCCGCAAAGCACCGGCCTGCGATGAGGTGACCAATTCCATTAATGAAAAGCACCCGGGCCGCGCCCTGACCGTGCAATGCAATATCGGCAGCAAAGAGGATTTGCAAAATCTCGTCGATGAAAGCAAAGCGCATTTCGGGCAAGTCGATATTCTGGTCTGCAATGCGGCGGTCAATCCCTATTTCGGCCCGGCGATGGATTGCCCCGATGACGCATTTGACAAAATCATGTCGTCAAATGTCAAATCCAATCACTGGCTGTGCAATATGGTGCTGCCCGATATGATTGAGCGCAAAGATGGCGCGATTGTCATTATTTCATCGATTGGCGGGCTGAAAGGTTCGGGCGTTTTGGGCACTTATGCCATTTCGAAAGCGGCTGACTTCCAGCTGGCGCGCAATATTGCCGTCGAGCACGGCCATCATAATATTCGAGCCAATGCGATTGCGCCGGGTCTTATCAAGACCTATTTCGCGCAAGCCTTGTGGGACAATCCCGATATTCTCGAGCAATCGACCGCAACAACGCCGTTAAAGCGCATCGGCCTGCCCGATGAAATTGCCGGCGCGGCGGTGTTTTTGGCCAGCGATGCGGGCAATTTCATGACCGGCCAGCAAATGGTCATTGATGGTGGTCAAACCATTGCATAGGGTGATTGCGTAAAGGCAATAGCTTTCACTCGAGAGCAATAAGTTAAATACAAGGTAAAAATTTATAAACCATTGTATTTATTGAGAATATCCCTATTGCCAGCGGGCGCGGCATGCGTGAAATAGGCAAAGCACTTTCGAGTGCGCCAGTTTTACGCCTGTGGATTGTATGCGGTTATTCCCACCTACCGTATTGCGGTCCTCCGCCCGGGCTGCGAATTG
>RFZE01000068.1 GCA_009920875.1 Alphaproteobacteria bacterium
ATGCGCATGCTGGCCAAAATACTGCACAAAGCGGCTGATAAAGCGCTGTTTTTGCGCCAGAGGCAGAGCGTCAAAATCACGCCTCGGCAGGCTCAGCACGCCATAATCGTGCCATGCGGCATAATGGTCGAGCCAAGCCGTCAGTTTTTTATCCAATGCCGCCTGCAAGAGGCGCATTTCGGCGGCCATCTCGGCGAGCCGCGCCGCGCCCAATCCTTCCGCCTGCAAGAGCGGCAACAAACGCCGCCAGCGTGCACGTTCAAATTGCGGGTCATGATTGCTCGGGTCGTCAATCACCGGCAATCCCGCTTCATGCGCCAGCGCCTTCAATTCGGCCGCGCCATAATTCAATAAAGGCCGCAAAAGCAAAAGCGGCGACGTCTCGGTTTGCAAGACTTGCCGCGCGGCCATGCCGGCGAGGCCACTCACCCCACTGCCGCGCGCCATGCGCATCAACACCGTTTCCGCTTGGTCATCGCGATGATGTGCCACCACCAAGCCTTGCGCCCCATGTTCGGCACACCAAGCGGCCATCAGCCGATAGCGCATATTGCGCGCCTGCTGTTGAACATCGCTCTTACCCAATTTCCTGTCAGCCATAAGCGTGACATGCGGCAGATTTAATTTTTCGCATTGCGCCGCCACTTGCACGGCTTCTGCCGCGGCGGCTTTGCGCAAACCGTGATTGACGGTCAAAACAGTAAAATGCGGTGCACCCTTTATGCTTTTTGCCTGTGCCGCCAGAGCCAGCAAGCCCATTGAGTCGCCGCCACCTGACACAGCCAAAGCAAAATGATTGTCTGCATCATAGGGCTGCAGATTTTTCAAAAGCGCCGAAGCTGTCGGTTTATGAGGCACAACCGGCCCGCTTTTTCTCAATCACCGCGCGCTTGGCAATGGCAGCAGGCGCGTCGGGAAATTTCGCGTTCAATTCGGCAAAGGCATCGCATCCGGTTTTCTTTTCGCCCAAAGCGGTCAGCGTCATACCCAATTTCAACAGACTGTCAGGGGCTTTTTTGCTGCCTGCATAGGTCGTATAGCCGACCAAAAAGGCTTGCGCCGCTTGCTTATATTGGCGCTGCACGTAAAACGTCTCGCCGAGCCAATATTGTGCATGACCGGCCATTTTATGCGATGGAAAGCGCTCGACCAAGGATGCGAAATCGACGCGCGCGCCGGCATAATCGCCGCTTTGCAAATCGCCCAGCGCGCGCTCATAAAGTGCTTGCGGATTGTCCAACGGCACGCGCACAGGCGCCTCAAAGTCAGCCAAATCTTCCGGATTGCCTTCGCCGACAAGCGGCGTGGTGACATCAATAACCGCCGATGCGTCAGCCAGGCTGGCGACGGGTGCGGCTTTTCTAACAAACCCGATAATTTCAGGCTCGGCCGATGAAGATGAAATGCCCTGATTGGCGCGCATCATGCCGCCCTCAAGAGATTGAAAGCGAAACTCATTATCCGACGAGGCTTTATCCATACGCTGCGTCAAACTTTGCATATCAATCATCATGCGGTCGGTTTGCGCTTGCAAAAGCCTCAGCATTTCGACCAATTGATTGAATTGCACCCGATCGGCTGCGGCTGTCGTGCCGGCGGCTTCAGCTGCTGCCGCTGATACCGGCGCGGCAAAGGAATCCTGCGCCGATAATAGCCGTTTTTCCAGCACATCAAGGCGCTGGCGTAATTGCTGCGATTCAGCCAGGCGATTGCGATTTTGCAAAGTGCGCTGCGCCTCCAGCAATTGCTCAAGCTGGGTGATGCGCAATTCAAGCGCCTCGACACGCTCTGCCGCCAAAACATCACTCTCGGCACCGCGAGGCGCAAACTCGGACGGCACGCGCGGGCCGTTTTGCGCGGCAACAGGCGCAACCATCGCAAATGCGAGCAAAAAGGCACTAATTAATTTCATCATCCACTATATGCGCGTCAAAATCGGCGAAAAAAAGGCAGAAAAAAGGGCACCCGATGGTGCCCTTAAATCAATTTTCGCTCACTTAGCGAATGGTCGCCACCGCACGGCGGTTTTTCGACCAGCACGCTTCTTCCGAGCACAAGGATACCGGGCGCTCTTTACCATAAGAAATGGTCTGTAAGCGGCTACCGTTAACCCCTTCGCTAATCAGGAAGTCACGCACGGCATTGGCGCGGCGTGCGCCCAGTGCCAGATTGTATTCGCGTGTGCCGCGCTCATCGGCATGGCCTTCAATCACCAGATTGACGCTATTGTTTTGCGACAGCCATTGTGCCTGATTGCGCAATGTCGCGCGTGCTGAGCCATCAAGATTTGATTGGTCAGTTTGGAAGAAAACGCGGTCACCCACATTTTGCACCAAATATTGTGCGCTCGACGAAGTTGATGCTGATGAAACAGCCGTCGATGTTGACGTCGAGGCAGGCTCGGTGGTTGACGCACAACCTGCCAAAGTCAGGCCTGCCACGGCCATAGAAATTAGAATTTTTGATTTTGTCGACTGTCCCATCGAATGCTCCTCAGTCTGCGCAAACATAATGCCTGCCCCTCGGTTGTAATTTAGCCAAAATAAGCACAAATGCAAATCAAAGCTCGGTTTAAACGATTTTGATTACAAAAACATGACTCATCGTATTAGTGGCGACCAAGCCGGATCAGATGCCCAGCCGGGTGTCGCTATAGGTCTCTCATTATAACCTGTAACATCGACTGTCCACAAGGTTGGACCTTGGTCTGCGCCGCGCCCTTCTCTAAAAAAGGCAATAACCCGCCCATTTGGCGACCATGCCGGCCCTTCATTGTGGTAGCCTTCGGTCAAAATGCGTTCGCCACTGCCATCGGTTTTCATAACTCCGATGAGAAAGCGGCCATTCAGCGTCTTGGTAAAAGCAATCAAATCGCCGCGCGGCGACCACACCGGCGTTGCGTATCGGCCTTCGCCATAAGAAATGCGGCGCACATTTGAGCCGTCCGCCTCCATCACATAAAGCTGCTGCGAGCCCATGCGGTCACTTTCAAACACCACTTGGCTGCCGTCCGGCGCATAGCATGGCGCGGTATCAATCGCCAAAGATGAGGTCAGGCGGCGTGTCTCACGGGTGCGCAAATCCATAGTATAAATATTCGAATTGCCGTTGCGCTCAAGGCTCATAATGATTTTCTGCCCATCGGGCGAAAACCGCGGTGCAAAAGTCATGCCGGGAAAATCACCGACCACTTCTTGCTGGCCGGTCTCAATATTGAGCAAATAGACGCGCGGCTTGTTGCGATAAAAAGAGAGATAAGTAATTTCTTGCGCGGTCGGGCTGAAGCGCGGCGTCAGCGCCAGCGCATTGCCACGCGTCAATTCGCTTTGCGCAAACCCGTCCTGATCCATAATCGCCAGTTTTTTGACGCGATTGTTTTTTGCCCCCGACTCCGAGACATAGACGATGCGGGTGTCAAAATAGCCGGTTTCGCCGGTCAGGCGCTCATAAATCGCGTCAGCCACCAAATGCCCGATGCGCCGCCAATTTTCCGGTGTCGTAAAAAATTGCAAACCGGCCATTTGTTCTTCGGCCACCACATCCCATAAGCGGAACTCGACCAGCAAACGGCCATCGCTGTGCTGCACGGCCCGACCCGTCACCAAAGCCAGCGCATTAATGACGCGCCAATCGCCGAAACGCGGCCGCACATTGACGCCGATATTGCGCTCGATAAAAGCCTCTCGGTCAACCGGTCGAAACAGGCCGGAACGTTCGAGGTCAGCCGTAATGACGCTCGCCAAATCCTGCCCGACAGAGCCATCACCGGCGAAATCCAAAACAGCAATCGGCAAAGGCTCGACATTGCCTTGCGTAATATCGATTTTCAGCGCCGCCAGCGCCAAGCTCGGCACAAATATTAAAGCCGCCAATGCGCTCAGCAATCGACGCCGACGCGATATGGAAAATTGTGCATTCATGGCTGTCTCCTAAAGGGCCTTTGCTTTGTTTACCCACCCAGCATTTTTCGTGGGTCGAATGTTAACTCAATGTTGCGCCAACTGGCATATTTTTCAGCCGGCATGGAAAAAGGTTGGCAGCGCCGAATGGCGCGCAAAACACTCTCGGCAGCGGCGCGAAAAAACGGGTCGCCCAATAAGCGCCGATTGACGACCACAGGCCCCGCCGAAATTAACCCGCCAGGGGTTAAGGAAAGACGAACCTGCACCACCAAATTTTCTGCCTGCTTGGCGCCGGCCGGCGGCGACCAGCATCGCCGCATTTGCGCGCGAAACGCATCAACCTCATTCAAGGTCAGCCGCTCCGAAGCGCTTAAGCCATTATCACTTTTGGTAAGGCCGCTATCAGTGGTTTTCTGATCGGGCGTTTTGTTGAGCAATGCCTGCACGCGCCCGACATCCAGAAGCGGCTTTGGTTCGCGCACCGGGCGTGCCAAAGGCACCGGCGTCTCGACACGAAAGCGCGGTTCTTCGGGCACAGTCTCTTGGCTCAATGCGACTGGCGGCTTTGATTTTTCTTCAGCATCAAGCATTGGCATGGCATCCGCTTGCGCCTCAGGGGCAGCGCCGGTTTGCTCATGCGCTGTCGGCTCTTGGCGCGCCTTGGCCTCATCCGGCATGGTGGCTTCCTCAACCAGACGGGTAAACTGGTCAATGGTGATAATCTCAATCGGCAGGTTTTGGTCGGTCATACGCGCTTGATTGAGCATGGGCGTCCAAAAGCCGATGATAAAAATCAATCCGGCGTGAAGCGCCAATGAGGCCAGAAAATTGCGCGGCAACACCATTATTTCTTCTGACCTGCTTTTTCCGTCACCAAAGCGACGCGCGCAAAACCGGCGGCGCTGATTTCCGACACCACATTGGCGACCAATCCGTAATTGACGGTTTTGTCACCGCGCACATAAATCCGCTGCTCATAGCCCTCTCCGGCAATCGCTTTCAAACGCGGCACCAGCATGGTTTTTTGGATTTGTGTATCTTGCAGAAAAATTTGCCCCTGCGCATTGATTGAAATGGCCAGCGGTTCATCATCACCGCGCAGGGCTTGTGCGCCCGTCTTCGGCAAATTGACCGGCACGCCAACCGTCAATAGCGGCGCCGCCACCATAAAAACAATCAGCAAAACCAGCATCACATCAACCATCGGTGTGACATTTATTTCCGCCATGGGCTGATAATGGCGACGACGGCGCGAAGCGTTTTGTGGGGGTGAGGAAAAAGCCAAACCGCTTAGCCTTTACTTTGCGGCGTGTTTTGGCGCGCCATCAAATTGATGAAATCATCGGCAAAATGGTCAAGCCGTGAAGCAAAACGCTGCACTGAGGCGGCACAAGCATTATAGGCAACCACCGCCGGAATGGCAGCCAGCAGCCCAAGGCCGGTGGCGAACAAAGCTTCGGCAATGCCCGGCGCAACGACCGCCAGATTGGTATCACGACTCATAGCAATCGCCTGAAAACTGTTCATAATACCCCAAACCGTGCCGAACAGACCGACAAAAGGCGCGACAGCACCAACCGTTGCCAAAAACAAAAGGCGGCTTTCCAACGCTTCCATTTCGCGCGCCACCGCATTGGTCAGGGCGCGTTCAATCGACGGAATGATGGCACCGGCTTCGGTTTTACGGCGATTGCTGTCATGGCGCACCCATTCGCGCATCGCCGCATTAAACACGCGCACGGACGGGCTGGCTTCACCCGAGGCCAATTGGCGATAAATATTTTGCAAGGTTTCACCCGACCAAAACAGCGCTTCAAACTCTTCGGCCTGCTGGCGCACGCGGCGATAGGTCATGATTTTTTCAATAATTATCGACCAACTCATCACCGAAGCGACAATCAGGCCAATCATCACCAGCTTGACCACTATGTCGGCGCGAATGAACAAGGCCCAAAGCGAAAAATCTGTGGCGGCAAGCTGCGTTGCCTGATCAATGGTTACAGTATCCATGGAAAAGCTCTCACTATTTATGTTCTTCTATGGCGCAAATGTGACCAAACTTTGTCACTTTTCGCCCTTATCGCTCAAAAAAGACGTGCCCAAATGGGGGGTCATCTGCGCGGCCAGTTGTTTCGGCATGCGGCGCGGGCGGCCATCGAGATCAACCACAGCGGCCAGCACATGCGCTTGCCACAAGGTTTCGCCCTCACGCGAAATGCGTTGCTCCGCGGTCAATCGCGCGCCGCGACATTCGGTAAAAATGGTTTCAACCAATAATAAATCTTCGACCCGCCCCGGGCTTAGAAAATCCATTTCCATATGGCCGACAACAAAGGCCAATTGCGGCTCAAATTCAAGCAATTGCAGATGCGTTATGCCTGCCAAATTGATGAAGTTCGAACGTCCGCGTTCGGCGAATTTCAAATAATTGGCGTGATAGACAAAACCCGAAAAATCCGTGTCTTCATAGTGAACCGGCACCGTCAATAAATGGCGCGTGCCCCGCGCGTCTTTTGAAAAAGTGCCAAGCAGTTGTTTTGTCTCCATGCGCTGTTCTTTTTACCTCTGCGAATGCCAAAATCCTCACCTCACAGTATAAATGCTCTCAACCGCGATTCGTGTGTTTTCTTTTGCTCGGTTTATGTTAGTTTTTTCAGAGTTTTTTTTGAAAGTTGCGTCATGAATAAAATTCAGCTTTTGGTAACAGTGATTGCTCTCAGCGGATTGGCTGGTTGTTCGAGCTTTTCAGAAAGATTTTCGGACACCAAAGATAAGGTTGTCGCCTCAGCCAGCAAGACCGGTAAAAAGGTCAGCAAAACGGCCGGTGTTGCCAGTGGCGGGTTGATCGGTGAAGACGAATATGAAAAGGCCGTCGGCAAAGCGCGACGCCGCTTTAAGGAAATTCCCGAGGCACAAATTTGTTGGCAAGCGACGCAGGAAATCTCACAAAGTTGGGAGCTGTTCAAGGCCAATAAACGCTTTATTCGCAAAAACCGTTTCAACAATACCGGCATGAAACTGTTTAAGGCGTTTACCTCAAACCTCTATAAAACGGTTGATAATGCGCTGCCGCTGCCTCTGCCGAACCTGCCTGAAGACCGCATGGAATATGCTGCCAAACAAGTCGAGTTCAATCGTTCCAATATGGAAGATTGGTCGAATATTTACTCAGCCCTCTGCGCCAAGAAATAAATCTTATCGGTTCAGTCTTCGAATAAATCGGCTTCCGCTTGCCGCGCCGTTTTCGGCACATCCAAACCCAAATGCTCAAACGCTGCCGGCATCAGCACGCGCCCGCGCGGGGTGCGATTGACGAAGCCCAATTGAATGAGGAACGGGTGAATGCCGGGATGGCTCCTTTGGTGACGGCTATGGAGACTCTGATTGAGGCCATGCAGCCTGAAAATGGTCTGGAGATTAAGGACCGGGCCAGGATTGCGGAAAAAATTGCCACTTTTGAATCTAGCCGAGCCCCGATTATCTCGATTGAACACGTTCAGAATCTGTGCCCTTCTCGCGCAGACGATTACCACGAATGGGTAAAGGTGGGTCAGTGTCTGAAGAATATT
>RFZE01000069.1 GCA_009920875.1 Alphaproteobacteria bacterium
TTGGCCGATAGCGCACAGATTGAGGGAGGCCAAAATGGCCGTTAAAATTCTTATGCCGGCCCTGTCGCCAACCATGGAAAGCGGCAAAATTGCCCAATGGCTGGTCGAAGAAAATGACACAGTGGCCTCAGGCGATATTCTCGCCGAGATTGAAACCGATAAGGCGATTGTCGAATTGGAAGCGATTGACGATGGCACGATCGGCAAAATCCTCATCGAAGCTGGCCCTGACCAAATTGACGTCAATCGCACCATTGCCGTGTTGCTGACCGAAGGCGAAGATGCCAGCGCCATTGAGGCGGCTTTGTCTGATGGCGAACCGTCGGATGCGGTGGCAGCGGCCGCTTCTGAAACGGCGGCGGAAGATACGGTCATTCCCCTGGCGGACCACAAAGTTACACAAGACCTCCCAAAACCCGTTCCCGCCGCGCCGCAAGAAACGGTTTTGCCGCAAGGCACAAATTTTCGTGATATTCCGATGCGCGAAGCTTTGCGCGATGCGCTGGCGGAAGAAATGCGGCGCGATGCTGATGTCTTTATTATGGGCGAAGAAGTGGCCGAATATGAGGGCGCATATAAGGTGACGCAAGGCCTGCTGGCCGAGTTTGAGGCGAAGCGGGTGATTGACACGCCGATTACCGAACACGCCATTGCCGGTCTCGGTGAGTGCGGCCAAGACGCGCTATATGTCGGGCGGTCAAATTTCTTGCCCGATTGTGTTTCGCGGTCCCAATGGCGTGGCCAGCCGCGTCGCCGCCCAGCACAGCCAAGATTATTCCAGCTGGTATGCCCATGTGCCGGGGCTTGTGGTGCTCACGCCGGCCGATGCGATGGAAGCCAAAGGGCTGTTGAAAGCAGCCATTCGTGACCCCAATCCGGTGGTGTTTTTGGAACATGAATTGCTTTATGGCGAGCTTGGCGCCGTGCCTGATTATGATGATTTTGTCCTGCCCATTGGCCGCGCCCGTATTGTGCGGCCGGGCAATGATGTCACTTTGGTCGCCTATGCGCGCGGCGTCGCCATGGCGTTGCAAGCGGCCGAGCAATTGGCCGCCATTGGGCTGGAGGCGGAAGTGATTGATTTGCGCAGCCTGCGTCCGCTCGATATGGATACGGTGATTGCTTCGGTTGAGAAAACCAATCGCTTGGTGACCATTGAAGAAGGCTGGCCGATTTGCTCGGTCGGCTCGGAGATTGCCGCGCAAGTGCAACGCCATGCATTTGATGCTTTGGACGCGCCGATTGAAGCGGTCAATGGCGCCGATGTGCCCATGCCCTATGCGGTTAATTTGGAAAAACTGGCCTTGCCGCAGCTTGAGCAAATTATTGCCGCGGCCAAACGCGCCGCCTATTTTCAAGACGCCGCCGAATGAGCGCCAATCGCGTAAAAGCATCGCCCTTGGCGCGCCATATGGCCGATGAGGCTGGGCTTGATTTACAAAAAGTCACCCCGTCCGGGCCCAATGGGCGTATCATATCCAAAAGGGAAGGTGGCGCTTTGCATGATGGCATTATGCCGGCCTTGGCCGATGCGCGCGCTTATTACCGGCCCGACCAATATGATGAGCTGCCTTTGGATATGATGCGTGGGGCGATTGCCACGCGGCTGACCCAATCCATGCAGCAAGTGCCGCATTTTTATTTGACGCGCACGCTTTGCATTGACGCGCTGATGGCGCATCGTGGGCGTCTCAATGCCGCTTTGGCCGAGCGCCCTTTGGCGGACGGTAAAGTAGAAAAAATATCGCTCAATGATTTGCTTGTCCGCGCCTGCGCCTTGGCGCTTATTGATGTGCCGGAGGTCAATGTGTCTTTTGCCGGCGATGCGATTTTGCGCCACCATCACGCTGATATCGGCGTCGCCGTGGCGCTGCCCGACGGCTTGATTACGCCGATTGTCAGCAAATGCGATGAAAAGCCCATTCGCGCCATCAGCGCCGAGATTAAGGATTTGGCGGCGCGCGCGGCGGAAAAACGGTTGAAGCCGTCAGAATATGAAGGCGGCTCTTTCTCCGTGTCCAATTTGGGCATGTTCGGCATTGACCAATTCACTGCCGTCATCAATCCGCCACAGGCGGCGATTTTGGCGGTTGGCGGGCCGGTGAAGAAACTGATAATGGCTGACGGCGCGCCGCTCGAACAGACCGATATGCGCGTCACCCTGTCTTGCGATCATCGCGCCATTGACGGCGCCATTGGTGCACAATTTTTGGCGACGCTCGCCGATTATGTCGAAAAACCGCTGCTGTTGTCGCTCTGAAGGGGTTAGCCATAGGCCGAGAAACTTTGTGCCAATCCTTGGCTGGTCATTTGCACAAGGCGCTGGCAATGCTCCAAAACATGCAAGATTTGCCGACCGCTATCTTCTTGACCATTGGCTTGTGCCGGATAGGTGGCCGATAATGTTTCAATCACATGATTGAAATCAAAATTGCAAATGCGTTCCATAATCTCATCACGCGTGGCGCCGGGCGGGGCATTGATCGGCAGGCCGGCGCTGGCAAATTGTGCGTGCATTAATATGGCCAGCCGAATGCCGTGAAACAATATTTGGTTTTGCGTTGCCGTATCGGCTTTGGGCGACAGGCTGAGACTGATCTCGCCACCGCCTTGCATAATGCCGCTCAACAGATCGCCATCGGCGCGTAAGCGATAGAGCAATTGCCGCAAACGCGGATTGGCATTGCGCTGGTAAAGTTGGTGCGCGACGGTGCGATATTGCCAGCGCGTCGGCTTATTACCTTGTGCAATGGAACGTGAAATCCAGAAATTCGGATCTTGAAAATCGCCATAGGCGGCAAGAATTTGCAAATGCGTATTGTGCCAACTGCCCATGACCATATCCATAATGGTGCGCCCGCGCGGCGATTTTCTGAAAATCACATCAAAGCGGTTCGGATCAATACGACCGGCACGGCCAATGCCGAAAATCACATTGGTCGGCATGGCCAATTGCTGCAATATCGCATTATGCGGAATGGCGCGAATGCGGCGCGGCGTGAAAGTCGATTGTGCCAGCGGGCCGCTGGCTTGGCGAATTTCCGGTCGCGAGCCTGAAGGGATAAGAAAATTGCGTGCAAAGCCGGACAAGACATAGCGATAATCATCATCATGATAGAGACTGTCTTGCTGGTTGATGACCTCATTATAAAAATCCCAGACAAAATCGGCATCGGCATAAAATTCATCGTCGCCGGCCGCCTCGGTCGGCTGAAAGCGCGCGCATAATAATTGCATCAGCGCCGCTTCGCCCAATTGATTGTCGGCAAACCATAAAAACCCGTCGCCGCCTTGAAAGCTAAACTCATGGGTCAGGGCAATATGATGACGGCGAAAGCGGTCCACCACCCATGGGCTCATAATATAATCCATGCGCTGGGTCAGTGTGCCGGGATGGCCGCCGCGCCCGATGGACTCGCCATGCGTGTTGAACACCAAAGCGCGCATATCGGTCAAACCGCTATCGGCAATGGCGCTGACGAGATGCGATTGCAGCCTTTCCACCGCCAAAACCGCTGCGATTTGGCCCATAAAGCGACCGGCATCGGAAAAGCCGGTCTGCACGGCAATGACGCCGCGCTGTTTGACATGGGCGCGATAGGCCGGTTGCTCCAGCATTTGCGCCACCACGCGTCCACCATTGCGCAAAGCATGCGGGGTTTCAAAAAGCGGTGAAATATCCAATTGCGCGGCGACGCCGTAATAACGCGCCAAGGCAAGGGCGCTCAAAACAATACTGGCTTGGTCGCATTCGGCGATCAAAAACCGTATCGGCATATCGCGGTCAATATGGGCAAGAATTTGCGCCGCCAGAATAAGCTGGCGATTGACCGTGCTTTCCTGTCGGTCGAGCATGGCAAAATCGCTTTTGGTGGCTTTTACCTTTTCGGCAAATTTGGATACGCGACGCAAGAATGTGCGCGAATTTAGGCGGTCATCACCGGTCACCGGCATATGCGCACCAATGGCCGTCAAAACCTGTTGCGCATTGACCCGCAAATGCAGGCGCGCCGTGCCAAGGCCGCAGCGTTTCATATGCGCGCGCAAGACCAGAAGCTGGTGCTTTATTTTGTTCTGCGATGCCTGTTGGATGGCTGCATTGAGGCATTTCAATGCCGGTGCCATGTCGAGCCAACGCCCGGCCTGCGCCGTGGTCAACAATTTCGCCGCCGCTGCCAAATTTTCATCAACCGTCAAATCTTGTTCAAAGGCCGCTTGTTCGGCTTGCGCAATGGCCAGCGCTTTTTGCGCTTGGGCGATGAAATCAACCAGCCCTTTGGGCGGGTTTTTATGCGCTGCCGCAATGGTTTCACCTTGCGCGCAATAATCGGCAAGCTTGGCGACTTTTTCGTTCAGTTTGAGGCGAATGGTATCGCTCCATTGAATGTCACGTCGTCCGTCCAAATCATAGCCGACCCAGCTCGCCACAGTGACCATTTGCGGCGTCAGCTTGCTCCATTGCTTGGGAAAGCTCTTCGCTGCCTGCGCCAATATCAGGCCATTGGCGCGGTCAATCACCTGATGCATCACGCTGATGCATGCTTGGGCATGGCCGTGTTCATCGCGCAGGCGCGGGGGCTCTTGGCGAATAATATCATCGGCACAAAGCTTGCCGCGTTTCGGTGTCCCCAAAGCCGCGGCCAGCACATGCGCGCGCATGGCATCGGTCATGGCAAAGGTCGGATGCGCCGTGGCGACCAGGCCGACCGCTTCGCTCTCGACCCATTTGCGGTAAGCGGCAAAACCGCCTTTGGCCTGCTGTGCGAGAATTTTTTTGAATTTTCTTTGCCAGTTTTCCAATTCCGGCAGTCCGGCGCGCGCCGCCAATTTTTGACCGCGATCGCGCGCTGCCGATTTACATAAATCGGTCAGAATGGTTTCGAGATTATCAAGATTAAGGGCATTGCCGGCCAATTCATCTGACAAGCGATAAGCCAAGAGCTTGGCGGCATTGGCATGCGGATCATAGTCGCGCATGGGCAGATAATTCATCAGCTGCCGTCGTAAAGCGGCTGCATTATTTAGGGGCTGGCTCATATTCTTTCCTTAGACGCGAATTTGTTGTTCAGCGAATGAGCCCAGAGCCTCCCAGTCACCTTTGGCGAGGGCTGTTTTGTCAATCATCCAGCTCCCGCCCACAGCAACCACATTGGGCAAGTCCAAATAGTCTAACATATTTTCCCGATCAATGCCGCCGGTTGGCATAAAAGAAATTTCAGCCAAAGGCGCGGCCATGGCTTTCAGCATGGCGGTGCCGCCATTGGCGCTGGCGGGAAAAAATTTTTGAACCTCATAACCATGCGACAAAGCGGTCAGTGCCTCACTTGGTGTGGCAATGCCGGGAAAAACCGGCACAGTCGCGGTTTCAAATAAATCGAATAAAGCCGCATCGCAGCCCGGTGAGACGAGAAAATCGCTACCGACGCCACATGCTTCATCAAATTGTTTCTGGCCGGTAATCGTGCCGGCGCCAATGTTCATATCGGGGCAGGCTTTGCGCATGGCGGCAATGGCCGCGGCTGCATGTTGCGTGCGAAAGGTCACTTCCAAAGCGCTAAACCCTGCCTTTTGCAATGTCTCGGCCAAGGGGATGGCCTGTTCGGCGGCGTCAATGGTCAACACCGGCACAATGGGACATTTGAAAAGCTCGGGCATATCGCTCATTTTATTTCTCATATTGTAAATAATGCGCCGCCGCGCCAACCAGTGGTGCCAGCGGATTGACCAGCAAGCGAATGGGGATGTGCTGCAAGAAATCACCTTGCGGCCAAACCCCGTCAAAGCGCGCAATGGTTTCTTTATCGGTCAAGAAATTTGACAAATGTCGCGCTACACCGCCGGCGACAACAATGCCGCCCCTTGTGCCACCGACCAGCGCCATATTGGCGAGGCTATTAATAATGGCATCAGCTCTTATTTGACAAATATCTCGGCAAAATGCGTCGCCGGCTTCGCCTTTTTCAATAATTTCCTGAGGCGATAACTCGGGTGTCTCAACCCCATGTACCTCGGCAATGGCGGCCGTCAGTTCCGGTAAATAGCCGCCGCCGCAAACGCGTTCCACCGATACCGCATCGTGGTGACGTGAGAGAATATCCAAAACGGCTCGGTCAAGCTCATTGCGCGGCACAAATAGGCTATGCCCGCCTTCGCACGCCAGCGCTTGCCATTTTCCGTCATCGGGTATCAATAGGCAGGAGCCGAAACCGGTGCCCGGGCCGGCGACCAGTACGGGTGAATTATCCAGCGGCTCGCCTTTTTTCAAATCAATATAGCTGTCATCGCCAATACGGGTGACGGAGAAAGCCATGGCTGTGAAGTCATTCATCAAACAAACTTCATCAATGCGGCAGTTCTGAGCCAAGTCATGGGCATTGAGCTGCCAAGGGCGATTGGTTAGCTTGACCTCACCATTATGTATCGGGCCGGCCACGGCAAGTACGGCCAAAGACGGACGCACGCCGATACGGTCGACAAACTCATTCATAGTATCGTCAAAATTATCGAATTGCTGTGCATTGAATTTTTCAAAATCCGATATCACAATTCCCTGATCATCAGTTGTGCGGGCAATTGCAAAACGTGCATTTGTGCCGCCAATATCACCTACCAGAAACATTTACCCCTCCTCAAACGCCACCAATGACGCCCCCTCTTCTGCTGAACTGACTTGTTGTTTCAACAAGCCGAATAAATTACGCCCCAATCCCGGCGCTGCATTTCTCAAATCGGCCTTGATGATCGGCCGTGCCGTCAAATCTTCAGCGCAGCTCAATTCACCGCTTTCGCTGTTGAGCCGTATCATGTCGCCATCGCGCAATTGCGCCAAAGGCCCGCCCTGTGCCGCTTCCGGCGTGACATGAATGGCCGCTGGCACCTTGCCGGAAGCCCCCGACATGCGGCCATCGGTGACCAAAGCGACTTTAAAGCCGCGCTCTTGCAACACCGTCAGAGCCGGTGTCAGCTTGTGCAATTCCGGCATGCCATTGGCGGCCGGGCCTTGAAAACGCAAAACGATAATGGCATCCGCATCCAATTGGCCAGCTTCAAAGGCTTCTTGCACGGCATTTTGGTCGTGGAAAATACGCGCCGGTGCTTCGACAATGCGATGCGCATTGGCGACCGCCGACACTTTAATAATGGCACGTCCCAAATTGCCGTCGAGCAGTCGAATGCCGCCTTCGGCGTCAAACGCATTGCTGCAATCGGCGAGAATATCCGTGTCACCGCTTTTGTCTGCGCCATTGCGCCAAGTTAATTTGTCGTTCTGCAAAACCGGCTCTTGGCGATAAGCCTGCAAACCGTGACCAAAGACGGTCTGCACATCATCATGCAAGAGGCCATTATCC
>RFZE01000070.1 GCA_009920875.1 Alphaproteobacteria bacterium
TGGGGCAATTATTGGTCGTCGCGGTAATTCTCTTATTCATGCATTATGTGAAACCGCGACTGATGACGGCATTGGCACGGCATGAAAAAGGGGCGCCTGCCGTCACGCAAATCGTGCTGCAAACGCCCCTGATTTTCATGGGCGGCATATCCGTCTATTGGCTGCTCGACCGGCTGAGCGGCATTGGCAGCTAGACTATTCAGCCGCTTTTTTGGTTTCCGCGTCTTCGTAAACGGCGGGACGGCCTTCCAATTCGGCTTTCACCGCTTCAATTTGGTTCGGATGGCCGATAATGTCGTCTTGCAACACGCTTTCCAGCATTAATGTGTCGCCGACAAAGCGGTCTGCCGGTTCATTGAACAGGCGTTTGGTGCCGCGAATGGCATCGGGATTGCGCGCGGCAATCGCCGTTGCGGTTTCAAAAGCCGCCTCAATCGGGTTTTCGGTAATGCGGGTCAAAAAGCCATATTCATAGGCCTCATCGGCTTCAAAAATACGCGCCGTCATGGCCAGTTCTTTGACAATATCTTCGCGCGCCACGCGGGTCATGACATGGGTGGTGCCCATATCCGGCACCAAACCCCAGCGCGCTTCCATAATGGAAAATTTCGTACCCGGCGCGGCATAGCGCATATCGGCGCCCATAAACAGCTGAAACCCGCCGCCCAGCGCAAAACCTTGCGCGGCGGCAATGACCGGCACTTCGATTTCGCGCCAGGTAAATGCCACTTTTTGCGGGCGATTGGCCAGCCCATGCGTGCGCTCGGCCAATTTTTGACGCTGTTTGCCATCGGTCACGCCGGCATCGCCGCCTTCAGCCATTTTGGCAAAATTGCCCATATCCAGACCGGCACAAAAGGCACGTCCCTCGCCGGAAAGAACAACGGCGCGGATCGATTTATCGGCTTTAATGCGCTCGCCACATTCAATCAGCGCGTCCATCATCTCAGCGTCCAGCGCATTCATTTTGTCACCGCGAATGAGATGCGCATGTGCAATATGGTTCTCAATCTTCAAATCAATACGGTTTTCCATCTTTATCTCCTGTGATGGCTCCCAAGCGTTTCAGGCGGCGCGATGGCGTGCCATGAAGCTTTCATGAAAAGAAGCATAGACCTGATGGGCGTTTTTGTCAGGGGTAAAAATGCCCCGCGCTTGATAGGCCTGAAGCGCCATTTGGCGCGGTTCCGCGCCAATATGCACGGCTGCGGCAAAAAGCGCAGTCGCAAAGGCGCAATCGGTCTCAGCACCGCGCTTTATCTCAACATTCAGCATATCGGCCAGCATTTGGCAGAAAAAATCGCTTTGCCCGCCACCGCCCAAAACATGCAGGGTTTTGGCGCGCTGCCCCAGTTTTCCCGTCATATCGTGCCAAATGGCGGTCAAAACATGGCCGACCCCCTCATAGGCGGCCCGCGCCATATGGTTGGCCGTATGCGCGCGCGTCAGCCCACGCATTTCGGCGCGTAAATCGGCTTGCCAAAACGGCGCACGCGCACCCGATAAATAAGGGTAAAACATCACGCCCTCGGCGCCTATGGCGGTGTTGACGGCGGCTTTTTCAAATGCCTGTGCATCGAGCTTTGGTGTAAATTGCCGACGGGCAAATTCAAGCGCGCCCATGCAATCGCTCATTCCGGCGGCGTGATAGCCAAGCCCGTCAATAATATGCGGATAATAAGAAACCGGCGGAAAGCGCGTATCTTGCGCCGTGGCCAATGAAATCACCCCGGCCGAAGCCAGTTTCACCGTTGCGCTATTTGCCTCAAGCGGTGCAACGCACAGCCATTCCATTGAAGTGTCAATGGCGCCTTGATAGACCGGCACGCAAGGCAGGCCAAATTCTGTCGCCGCCTTGTCACTGACCATGCCGATTTTTGCACCGCTGGGCCGCAATTCAGGAAAAGCGGCGGGCGCAATGCCGCTCATGGCGGTCAATGTGTCATGCCATGCGCCATTGCGGTCGGCCATCAGACTGCCGACCGCTTCGCTGGCATCGCTTTTATGAGCGCCGGTCAATTGCGCCGCCAGCCAGTCCTTGGCGAAATAGAGTTTTTCGGTGGCGGCGATAATTTTCGCTTCATGGGTCGCCAGCCAAATAAGCTGCGGCAAGGTCCAAGTCGCATTGGGGGCATTGCCGCTCAATGCTTCCACCTTGCCTTGCGCGGCCAATTCAGCGGCTTGCGCGGCGGCGCGCTGGTCATTCCACATAATCGCCGGACGCAAAACCGAGCCTGCGCTGTCGCATAAAACCGCAATATGCGCCCCGCCCGAAAAACTTATCGCGGCTATATTGTCCAGCGCATCACCATTTTGGGCGCGTAAATCGGCCAATGCGCCATGCATAGCGGCGCGCCAATCGGCGGGGTTTTGCTCGCTATGGCCGGGCGCCGGCTGATGGGTGTCATAAGCGGCGCGCGCGACCGAAAGCGATGTGCCGCTTTCGTCAATCAAACAGGCTTTCAGCGCACTGGCGCCCAGATCTATGCCGAGAAAATTACTCATTCCTGCTTATAGGCCAGAAAAAGGGCGCCTGCAAAGCAAGCGCCCCCTCCAATATTTTGGAGTCGTGATTGGATTTAAGGCCAATCCCTAATTGTTTTCGTGTGCAAATGGACCCGAAGGTTGCTCCACGTCCATGCTCAAACACCGGGTTTCAAACCTCAAATACTTCCGTTCACTAGACAATGGATCACCTCCTTTCGGTTGTTGAAGATACAATTAAAACTTTAGGGTGATTTGATTCAACTGCAAAAAACTTTTACTGTCGCGGACAAATAGGAGAAACCCATGTTGCGCTATCAAATCATTCCGGTGACCCCGTTTCAGCAAAACTGCACCGTGTTTTGGAACGAAGAAACCAAAAAGGGCGGCATTGTCGACCCCGGTGGCGATTTGGCATTGCTCAATAAGTTCATCGATGAGCAGGGCATTGAAATTGAAAAAATTCTCGTCACCCATGGTCATCTCGACCATGCCGGCTCGGTAAAAGCCATGGCCGATGAGCGCAATATTCCGATTATCGGCCCGCATAAGGATGACAAGTTTTGGATTGACGGCATGCCCGAGGCGGCAGCGCAATATGGCTTTCCTAAAGCGCTCGCCTTTGAGCCCGATCAATGGTTGGAGCATGGCGATAAGGTGACGGTCGCCGATGTCGATTTCGATGTTGTGCATTGCCCCGGCCATACGCCCGGCCATGTCGTATTTGTGCAAAGCGACGATAAGGTGGCGATGGTCGGCGATGTGTTGTTTCAAGGCTCTATCGGGCGCACGGATTTCCCGAAGGGCAATTATCAGCAATTGATTGACAGCATCACCCAGCGCCTCTGGCCGCTCGGGCTTGATATTACTTTTATCCCGGGTCATGGCCCGACCTCGACTTTTGAGGCTGAGAAAAAAACCAACCCCTTTGTCTCTGACGCGGCGCTCGGCTAGATATGGCGTTTCAGCTTGATGACAGGCTGGCCGCCGACACCGTCTCGGTCATGCAAAGCGGTGTCATTGATGTCCGCATGATGCGCGATGCGCGCTATTATTGGCTGGTGCTGGTGCCGAAAATAGAAGGCGCGGTCGAATGGTTCGACCTGCCCGATGTGGCGGCGCGCGGCTTGTTCACCACGGCGCAAGAATGCGCGCAAAGGCTGCAAGCTTTGACGCGGGCCGATAAAATGAACATTGCCGCGCTCGGCATTATGGTGAAACAATTGCACGTGCATGTGATTGCGCGCCATGAAGCTGATGAGGCTTGGCCGGGGCCGGTTTGGGGCGTCGGTGAGGCTGTCGATTTTGATGAGGCCGAATTGAAAGACCGGCTTATCGCCCTGCGCGCCATTTTATAATTACGATTCCTGAAGCGATGCTTTTTTCCGTCGCCTGCCGCCCTATATGAGCCTCATGGCGGATATGTTAGCGAGTTTCCCGACAGATTTTCGCGCGCTGGTTTTTGGCGCGCGCGGCGGTTTGGGCGCGGCATTTGTTGCCGCGTTGCAATCGCGCTGTCAGGTGACGGCTTTGACGCACGCCGATATTGATATTTGCGATGAGGCGGCGCTGGCCGTTTTGGCTGAACAAGAAAAGGCGCGCGGGCCTCTGCATCTCATCATTAATGCGACCGGGCTGTTGCATGATGCGGCGGCGGGCATTCAACCAGAAAAAGCGCTCAAGCAAATCAACGCCGAAGCGATGGCGCAAGTGCTGGCCGTCAACGCTGTCGGCCCGGCGCTTATTGCGAAATATTTTCTGCCGCTTTTGGCGCGAGAGGAAAAAGCGGTGATGGCGCATTTATCGGCCCGTGTCGGATCCATATCGGATAATCGCATGGGCGGCTGGACCAGCTATCGCGCTGCCAAAGCGGCGCAGAATATGGTGGTCAAAAATGCCGCCATTGAAACGGCGCGCCGCGACAAACAAAAAATCATTATCGGCCTGCATCCGGGCACGGTGGACAGTGATTTATCAGCGCCTTTTCAAGGCAATGTGGCAGAAGGTAAATTATTCACGCCACCGCAATCGGCCGGTTACCTATTGCAAGTGATTGACACCGTGACGCCGCCGGATAGCGGCAAAGTTTTTGCCTGGGACGGACAAGAAGTGCCGGCCTGAGCTAGCTGGTTTCCAAGCGCCTGAAATCGGCGGGCAATTTTGCCCCTTGAAAATCAATATGCACAATATTCGCCTTATGGCGGCGGCACCAAACCTGAATGCCGTAATCGGTAAAGCCGACATCCATGGCGGCATAATCTTGCGGGCTTTGCAGTGGCGACAATGCGGCCAGTTCATCGGCACATTTTGAACACACGACATATTGCGTGATGGATAAAGACAGCGCTTCCAATGGCAGGGTCGGTTTATCGCTCATCTTAACTGCTCCAGAAATTTTTTGGTGCTGGCTTGCACGCCGTTGCGCTTATCATCGGGCATTTTATCAAGATTGCGATAGACCATGCCCATGCGCGGATTGCCGCCCAGCTTGTCGCGATGGCGTATCATGAAATCCCAATAAAGATAATTGAACGGGCACGCCTCATCGCCATAGGGCTGTTTCACCTTATAGGTGCAATCCGCGCAATGGTCGGACATGCGGTTAATATAGGCGCCCGAGGCGGCATAGGGTTTGGAGCCGACCACCCCGCCATCGGCAAACAGTGCCATGCCATGCGTATTGGGCAATTGCACCCATTCAAAAGCATCGGCATAGACCTCCAAATACCATTGATTGACCGCGCTTGGGGCAAGCCCCGCCAAAAGCGCGAAATTGCCGGTCACCATCAGGCGTTGAATATGATGCGCATAAGCATAATCGCGGGTGGCGCCAATCGCTTCGCGCATGCAGGCCATATCGGTTTCGCCGCTATAATAAAACTCGGGCAAGGGGCGGGTATGGTCGAAATAATTGCTGTCGGCATAAGCGGGCATTTTATGCCAATACAGGCCGCGAATAAATTCGCGCCAGCCGAGAATTTGGCGGATAAACCCTTCCACCGCATTGAGCGGCGCCTGCCCGTCATGATAGCGCGTTTCGACTTGGCGGCACACGCTGAGCGGGTCAAGCAGGCCGAGATTAATGCTGGCCCCGACCAGACCGTGATAGAGAAACGCCTCACCGCTTTTCATCGCGTCTTGATAATCGCCGAATTGCGGCAGGCAAAAATCGAGCCAATGGGCCAATTGCTCTTGCGCCTGCGCGGCCGTGACCGGCCAAGCAAATTTATCCAGCGTGCCGACATGATTGCCGAAATGGGTTTTCACCACGTGCAGCACATTTTGCGTTATCTCATCCGGCGGGAAATGCAGGCGCGGCGGCGGCATATGGCCTTTCGGCAATTTTTTGCGGTTTTCGCTATCATAATTCCATTGTCCGCCCAGCGGTTCATCGCCATCCATCAGCAAGCCGGTTTTGCGGCGCATCTCGCGATAGAAAAATTCCATACGCAATTGCTTTTTGCCATCGGCCCAACGCTCAAACGCCGCATGGTCGGCGATGAAACGGCTATCGGGCAAAATCTCCACCTCAATACCAAGCTTGTCGGGCCAATTTTGCATGTCCTGCATCAGCCGCCATTCACCGGGCTCGGTGACAATCAGCCGGTCAAACCCTTCGCGTTTGACCATGAGCGCAATGGCCTCGGCAAATCCATTGATTTGTTTTTCGGCCCCATAAGGGAGGTAAAACACCGCCCGCCCCTGCGCGCGCAAGTGTTCGGCAAAGTGCCGCATGGCTGAAAATATCAGGGCAATTTTTTGTTGGTGATGGCGCACATAAGAAGCCTCATCGGCCAATTCGGCCATCAGCACGGGCGCGTCTTTATCCGCCGCCAGGCTGGTCAGCGTCGGGGTAAGCTGGTCGCCCAATATAAGAATAAGCGGCTTATCAGCCATTTCGCACATCCTTTTCGCGGCGGCAACGCTCTGAGCAATAGCGTATATTTTCCCAATCACGCGCCCATTTTTTGCGCCAAGCAAAGGGGCGGGCGCATGTCGGGCAAAGTTTTTGCGGCAGGTCAGATTTTTTACGCATGGCCATGAGGAGGAAATGGCGTGTAAAATGCGAAGGTCAAGGCTTTTGTAGCGATTGACAAACGCCTTTTGTCTCGCCAATTTGGCGGCTTGGGGGAGATTAATGGGATTGACGCTCAGCACTTTTATATCGTCGTTTTGGCTGTCGCGCCGTTTAAGGCGGTTTCGCCATGGACGCATGGAATTTGCACGAAAACTGTCAGGGCGGCGCGCTGAAGTTTTATATTTCCATCAACCTGATGATCCTTACAGCCAATTAACAGCGCAAGTTTTAACCGATTTGCAGGCGCGCTATGACATTAGCATTAAGGTTATGCTGGTTGACGCACCGAGTGATGACATGGCGCCGGAACGGGCGGCGTTGGAAAACTATAGCCGGCGTGATGCCGCCGCCATTGCACCGTTTCATGACCTGCAATTTACCGACCCCGGTCAACAGCCTTCCGAATCGAGCCTGAAATTGGCACGCCGCACTTTGGCGGCGTCGAGTAATTTGGTCAAAGCGGCGGCTGAAATCGGTATGGCATTTTGGGGCGATGATACCGATAAGCTTGATCGCACGGCCATGGTGTCAGATGACCAGACCGAACGCGTGTTCCGTGAAGGCACGCGTTTGCGCGCCCAATTGGGGCATTATCTGGGTGCCACTTTTTATTTTGAAGGCGAATGGTATTGGGGGGTTGACCGATTGCCTTATTTGGAAGAAAGGCTGGCGGCTAGCGGCCTGCGCTTGAGTGGTTGTCGGCAGCTTTGCCATTTTCAGTCGCGTCC
>RFZE01000008.1 GCA_009920875.1 Alphaproteobacteria bacterium
CGGAGCAAAAGCGCAAAATTATCGGTGGCACGTTTATTGACGTGTTTGAAGAAGAGGCCAATGCGGTTGGCGGGGCGGATTTTTTGGCGCAAGGCACGCTGTATCCTGATGTGATTGAGAGCGTGTCCTTCACCGGTGGCCCCAGTGTCACCATTAAAAGCCATCACAATGTCGGCGGTCTGCCCGAGCGTATGAATATGCAATTGGTTGAGCCGGTGCGCGAATTGTTCAAAGACGAAGTGCGCGCGCTGGGCCAAGAGCTTGGTCTGCCCGAAGCCTTTGTCGGGCGGCATCCGTTCCCAGGGCCGGGGCTGGCTATTCGCATTCCGGGCGAGATTACCGGCGAGAAGCTGGAGATTTTGCGCAAAGCCGACACCGTCTATCTCGATGAGATTCGCAATCACGGGCTGTATGATGAGATTTGGCAGGCCTTTGCCGTGCTGTTGCCGGTGCGCACGGTCGGCGTGATGGGCGACAGCCGCACCTATGATTATGTTTGCGGGCTTCGCGCCGTCACCTCAACCGATGGCATGACCGCCGATTATTACCCGTTCAGCCACGAGTTTTTAAGCCGCGTGTCGACCCGCATCATCAATGAAGTGCGCGGCATTAACCGCGTCGTTTATGACATCACCTCAAAACCGCCCGGCACGATTGAGTGGGAGTAAACGCTCTTAAATAAGCCAAGCCAAAAAATAATAAGGCGGCGGCACATGTTTGAAATCAATCTGTTCAATGGCGCGCAAATACTCGATCAAATGATTGATTTTGTGGCGCTGTATTTACTGACAAGCCAAAGCGCAAAAATTCGGTTTTACGGCTTTGCTCTCGGATTGGTCGGCTTCGCTCCGGCTACGTTTTTGGTCGTTGTTACGGAAATGTGGTGGCTGGTGCTGTGCTTGCCGGTCTGGTTGGCCATTGAATTGAAAGGCGTGGTCGGCAATTGGCGCGCCGCGCAAGGGCTGGAGGCTTGACAGGCCGCCGCCGCTCCAGTGAACTTCTCTAAACCGTTTTGGGGAAAGCCATGTCCGCCACCGCTTTTTTTCTGACCAAGATTTTCGTTTCGGCATTGGTCATCGCCATTGTGACCGAGGTTGCCAAATTGTCTGATAAATGGGGCGGATTGATAGCAGCACTGCCGACCATGACGTTTTTGATTTTGCTATGGATGCATTTTGAAGGCGCGTCGGATGGAAAAGTTGCTCGCCATGTCGGTTTCACCATTTATTTTTTGCTGCCGACCTTGCCGCTGTTTTTCGCGCTGCCTTTCATCATCAGCAAATTCGGTTTTTGGCCGGCTTTTTTCGCAAGCATTTTGCTGACCGCGCTCTTGGTCTATATGTTCAATCTGCTTTATGAGCGTTTTGGCGTAAATATACTCTAGCCTGATGTCGATTGACCCGACGCAATACCCTGCCATTATTGAGTGGAATGAACGGTTTAGCGAATTCATTACGACAGGCCGATTGGAAGCAAAATGAACCCATATGTTTATTTGTTCGGGGCGATTATTTTGGAAGTGTGCGGCACTATGATGTTGCCGTTTACCGAAAACTTCACCAAGCCGTTGCCGAGCGTCGCATTGGTGGTGCTCTATACGGCATCGTTTTATTTGATGACATTTACGCTCGGGCAAATTCCGCTTGGGGTGGTTTATGCCACATGGAGCGGGCTTGGCGTGTTCACCGTCGCTTTACTGAGTTACTTTCTGCTCAATCAGAGTTTGAATTGGCAAGCTGTGCTCGGTTTGCTGCTGATTGTCACCGGTGTGATATTGGTCAATAGTTTCGTCAAAATGCCGACAAATTAGCCTTTTTTGCAATCCAATGTGCCGATTGCTGCGTAAACGATACATTCAATGGAGAATGTATGATTGCGCGCTTATCGCCTCGTCCGCTGAAGCGAATACGAAGTGGGTTATTCAGCCGGCAACAACATATTTCAAAATGCCCCGACTTGCCGCGGCTTGACGGTAAATGGGCGGTGGTGACCGGTGCCAATGGCGGTATCGGTAAGCAAACCGCCTACGGCCTGCTGTATCGGGGCGCAGCTCTTATCATGCTGTGCCGCAATGTGGAAAAAGCCGAACGAGCGCGACAAGAATTCATCGGTAAGGGTTTTGACGCGGCCAAAATCATTCTGATTGAGTGCGATTTGGCCGATTTGGATAGCGTTATGGCAGCCGGTCAAGCGGTAAAGCATCATTTGCAGGGTCGTAAAATCGATGTTCTTGTCGAAAATGCCGGTGTGCGGCGGCGTCAATATGGTGAAACCGAGCAGGGGCACGAAATCCATTTCGGCACCAATGTTCTGGGCCATTTTGCCTTGCGCCGCATTTTAATGGCCGATGCTTTGGCCGTTCATGCGCGCATTATCATTGTTACGGATGATAATTATGTAATGGCGCAGGGGTGCTCTTCAAATTATCACTGGCGTTCGCCCATGGGGGCTTTGCGTGCTTATCGTCGCTCAAAACTCGGCAATTTTTGGATTGCCCGCGAATTGCAAAAACGCCATCCGCATTATAATGTTTTTATCGTGCATCCCGGCGCAGTGGCAACCGATTTGCGCGGCAATGGGCTTTTGCCAGCTTGGCTGAACCGGTTTTTATGCGTATCGCCAAGTGCCGGAGCGCGGACATCGCTGATGTGCGCAGCTCAGCAAGACCTGACGCATGGCAGCTATTATCACAACATGCATGGTGAATGTGAGCTTGATAATGCCGACCCCGCCACCAATGATGAGGCGGCGGCGCGCCTATGGGCGCGATGCCATGAAATGACCGCGAATCTCGGTGCTTCCGTTGCCATTAAATTGGCTTCCTAAAACGTTGAATTCATTGCCATGACGGCCTAATTCGGCTAGTTTCCGCGCCAGTTAATGGATTGGAGACGGTGATGTCCGTTCAAAAGCGCAGCGCGCGTTTAACCGTGCCGGAAATATTGGCGCGCAAAGGCCATGAGCCTATTGTCTGCCTGACCTCATACCATGCCCATACGGCGGCGTTGATTGATCCGCATGTCGATGTGCTGCTGGTCGGCGACAGTCTCGGCATGGTGATGTATGGCATGGAAAACACACTGGGTGTAACGCTGGACATGATGATTGCCCATGGTGCGGCCGTGGTTCGTGGTTCCAGTTCCGCCTTGGTGGTGGTCGATATGCCGTTCGGCACTTATGAAGAAAGCCGCGCCCATGCCTTTCACAACGCTGCGCGCACAATGAAAGAAACCGGCTGTCAGGCGGTTAAACTGGAAGGCGGCGAGCGCATGGCTGAAACCGTGCATCATTTGACGCAGCGCGGTATTCCGGTGATGGGGCATATCGGTTTAACGCCGCAAAACGTCAATGTGATGGGCGGCTTCAAAACGCAAGGGCGCAGCAAAGATGACTGGCCGCAAATCGAACGCGACGCGCAAGCTTTGGCGGAAGCCGGTGCTTTTGCCATTGTTTTGGAAGGCATGGCCGCGCCTTTGGCCGATAAAATTTCGGCGGCAATTAACGTGCCGACCATTGGTATTGGGGCTTCAGCCGGTTGCGACGGCCAGATTTTGGTGACGGAAGACATGCTCGGCCTGTCGCCGAAAGTGCCGAAATTCGTTAAGGAATTTGCTACTTTGGGCCAGCAAATTGCCAGTGCAGCCGAGGCTTATGCCAATGATGTCAGGGCGCGCAAATTTCCTGAACAAAAGCACACTTATGCTCTAAAAGAAGAGTCGGAGTAGTTGGAGAAACGCCGTGAACGACAATATTTTTGACGAAATCACCGCTGATTTGCGCCGTGACCGTATGGCCGATGCATGGGCCAAATATGGCCGCTATGTCATTGGCAGTGCAGTGGCCTTAGTGCTGATAGTGGCCGGTGTAACAGGTTATGCGGCGCTTAGGGCCGGGCAGCAAGAAGCGGCATCTGCCCGTTATGATGCGCTGCAAGCTGATATCGCTGAAGCCGATAGCGATCAAAAAATTGCGCGCCTATTGGCTTTTGCCGAAGCCGAAAGCAATGGCTATGGCGCGCTGGCTCGTTTTACCGCCGCATTGGACCAAGCAGAACAAGGCCAATTTGACAATGCGTTGTCCGGCTTTGACGAATTGGCAGGCCGCAGTGGACTGCCTGACAGTCTGCAAGATTATGCCGCTCTGCAAGCCGCCATTGTGCTGCTTGATAGCGGCGGCGCCCTTGACGATATTGAGAGCCGCCTCGACGATTTGGTCGACGATGATAACCGCCTGCAACCAATGGCGCGCGAAGTATTGGCGCTGGCCTATTCGGCGCATGACAAGCCGCTGGAAGCGCGCGATTTGCTGATGCAGCAAATTGCCGATGGCCGGGTCAGCTCATTGACCCGTGCGCGCGCCGAAATCATGCTGCAAACCGTGAAGGGTGGGCTTATTGGTCTGCCGGAAGCCAATGCCGAGCCGGAAACCGAAGCAAAGGGTGATAATTAATGGTCCGTGCTCAATCCTTTAGCCTTCGTCATTTTGCAAGCCTTGCTTTAGCCGCTTTTTTGGTTGGCTGTGGCGGCGCCAGCGATGATGAAAAATTCGATGGCGACCGCATTTCAGTGTTGAGCTTTGACGCGCAATTGAACGCTGACCCGCGCCTTGCCGATACCAGCGTGCCTGTGCTGCCGGCCTTTCGCAATGCTGAATGGAGCAATCCGGGTGGTTTTCCGACCCATGCTTTTTACCATCTGGAATTGGATGGGCTGGATGGTGGCTATAAGGTTGAATTCGTCGCCGGCAATGGTGGCTATAAACGAATGAAAGCGCCGCCCATTGTCGCTGACGGCAAGGTATTTGCGCTCGGGTCTGACCTTAAAATCTCAGCCGCTGACATGAAAACAGGCGCCTTGCTATGGCAGGCATCGGTAGTGACTTTGGCCAAAGAAACCAATTTCGGCTGGTCGCGCTTTTGGGGTTCCGACCAAGTCGATGCCGATTTGCGCGACGGTTTTGGCGGTGGCGTGGCTTATGGGCGCGGCCGCGTGATTGCCACCACCGGCTTTGGCGAAATCATGGCCCTCAATGGCGATACCGGCGAAATTCTCTGGCGCGTGCAAAACAGCGTGCCGTTCTCCAATGCGCCGACCGTACGCGGCAATCAAATTTTTGTGGCGTCGCAAGACAGTCGTTTGCAGGCTTTCAATATTGAGACCGGCGAGCGCATTTGGGAGCATTTGGCGATTACCGAAGAGGCGACGATTATCGGCGCAACCAGCGTGGCGGTGAACGAGCAAATTGTCGTTGCCGGGTTTAATTCCGGTGAAGTTGTGGCGTTAAACTCAGTCAATGGTGCGGTGCTATGGACTGACAGCTTGACCAGTCGCGGCACGCAAGTGACGCCGCTGTCAAAACTCAATGCCATTGTCGGGCGTCCGGTGATTGACCGCGACCGCGTTATCGTGACCAGCCATGGTGGGCGCACGGCGGCGATCGATATTCGCTCGGGCGAACGCATTTGGACAACCGATGTCGGTTCTATCGAAACCCCGTGGGTGATGGGCGATTATCTTCTGATCATGTCGCTGGAAGGGCAGCTTGTCTCGCTTTCGCGCGAGCAGGGGCGGGTGCGTTGGCTGACGCAATTGCCGAGTTTTGAAGATGAAGAAGACCGCGATGGCCGCATTCGTTGGGCCGGGCCTTTGCTGGCCGGTGGGCAAGTTGTTCTGGCCTCATCTGACGGGCGTTTGGTGTCGGTCAATCCGGTGACCGGTGAGATTATCGCCTATCAAAATATTGAAGAGCCGGTCAATGTGACACCGGTGGTCGCCGACGGCACGCTGTTTGTGCTGACCGATGAGGGTTCGCTCATCGCGCGGCGTTAGGGGCGGCGCATGATTTCTCATAATTTCATTCTCGCCATTGTCGGGCGACCCAATGTCGGTAAATCGACCCTGTTCAATCGGCTGGTCGGGCGCAAGCTGGCGCTGGTTGACGACCAACCCGGCGTGACACGTGACCGCCGCTTTGGCGATGCCAAGCTGGGTGATTTACGCTTCCAAATTATCGACACGGCCGGTTTTGAAGAGGGCAAGTCGGGCTCGCTTGAGGCGCGTATGCGGGCGCAAACCGAGGCGGCGATTGCCGAGGCTGATATGGTGCTGATGCTGACCGATGCGCGCGTCGGCATTTTGCCGGAAGACGAGTTGTTTGCGCGACTGCTCAGAAAGGCCGATGTGCCGGTCATGCTGGCTGCCAATAAGGCCGAGGGCAGTGCCGCTGAGGCCGGTTTGAACGAGGCCTATAAATTGGGGCTGGGCGACCCGATTGCGCTGTCTGCCGAGCACGGCAACGGCACGGATGAGCTTTATAAGCAAATTCGCGATGCGCAAATGGCCTATGAAGAGACGCATGGCGGAGCGTGGAATACGGCGTTTGACGAAGAGGAAGAAGATGCCGATTTTGACCCCGATCAGCCATTTGAAGATGACCCTGACAAGCCGCTGCGCGTTGCCATTTTGGGACGCCCGAATGCCGGTAAATCGACGCTTATCAATTATCTGCTCAATGATGACCGGCTGTTGACCGGGCCGGAGGCGGGGATTACCCGTGACAGTATTTCCGTCAATTGGACATGGGCTGACGATGCCGCACCCAATGGCGCGCGCCCGATTACGCTATGGGACACGGCCGGTGTGCGGCGCAAGGCGCGGGTGACGGAGAAGCTGGAAAAACTGTCTGTGGCCGACGGTTTGCGCGCGGTGAAATTTGCCGAAGTGGTGGTGCTGCTCATTGATGCGACCAGCCCGTTCGACAAGCAAGATATCCAGCTGGCCGATTTGGTGGAGCGCGAAGGGCGCGCCCTCGTCATCGCCATCAATAAATGGGATTTGAAACTCGACCGCAAGGAAGTGCGCCAAACGGTGAATGATGCGCTGTTGCGCGCGCTGCCGCGCCTGCGCGGGGTGCCGGTGATTATGCTGTCGGCGCAAACCGGCAAGGGCGTTGAAAAGCTGATGCCCGCCGTGCAGCGGCAATATGAATTGTGGAATGCCCGCATCGGCACGGCCAAGCTCAATCGTTGGTTGGGTGAGGTGATTGACCGCCATCCGCCGCCTGCCGATAAGGGCCGGCCGGTGCGACTGCGCTACATCACGCAAGCCAAATCGCGCCCGCCGACATTTGTCAGCTTTTCCAGTCGCGGCCATGCCGTGCCGGAGAGCTATCAGCGTTATCTTGCCAATAGTTTGCGCGAAACCTTTGCGCTGGACGGCATCCCCTTACGCATTTTCATTCGTAAGGGCAAAAACCCTTATGAAGACCGCTAGGGTTTTCTTTGGCGAAGTTCGGTCAGTTGATTTTTGACATCAATGAGACTCTGTTGAGTGGCGCGCCATTCGAGCCTGACATTGTTTAAATCTTTCAGCCACAAGGTCACCCAAGTAACCCAAATGACAATGGCAATAGTCAATATGACAAGTGACCACGCCCACCCATCACCTGCCTGCAAAGCAGTGAAAAATAATTTTTGGAAACCCATAATCTAGGCAATTTCCAGTTCAGCAACCAGGCGACCAAAATCATCAAGCTTTTTTGGGGTAATCTGAACATCACTATCCAAAACTTCTTTCAAATTCTGTTTGGATTGCACGATAATTCGATTGCCCAATCTATCCTGAAACTGCCAATGGTGATCTATCTCCACCAACCTTTCGCTTGCATCAACAACTTTGGTGATATGATAAACTTTGGGCCTTCCCAATAACTTGCTGATTAAAGACATTTTCTGTCTCCTTTATTTTTCCTCCGGAGATTCTACTGGTCGTCTCGGTTGCTTTCAACAGAGCTATTTTCAATAAGTTAAATCGAAGAAAATATCTGAAATTAACGCTCTTTTAGCGCGCCCCCGTGTCTATTAAAACATGGTCAAAACAATAAGAAGCCAAAGGGGTTTTTCGATGGAAGTGGTGAAAAGTCGCCAGAGTCCGCGCTGCGCTGATTGCGGGTCATCTGCGGTCACCTTGCAGGGCAATTGCGTTTGGCACTTGCCGAGCCAAACATGGCGCGCCGTGCAACCCGAATTGGCACAAGGGGCCGACGGTGCCTTCCGCCCACAAAATGGCGGCGGCAATTTCTTCTGCCAAGACTGCGAAGATAAGGTGGGGATTAGGTTTGGGCGGTGAAAATCTACCTCTCAAACCCCACAATCTCCCCCGTCCGCGTTTCGCTTTCTGAGAGAAGCTCGAGGAATAGCGGCGCGACATCGGCGGGGGTCGGCAGGGTTTCGGGGTCTTCGCCCGGCATGGCTTGCGCGCGCATGGCGGTGCGCACCGGCCCGGGCGACAAGAGATTGACGCGCAGCGCATCGTTTTCATGCTCATGCGCCCAGCTTTTCACCAGCGCATCCAGCGCCGCTTTGCCGGTGGAATAAGCGCCCCAAAACGGGCGGCATTTTTGCGCTGCGCCGGAGGTGGTGAAGACGGTGCGCGGCGCATCGGCTTGCAGCAGCAGCGGTTCCATGGCGCGAATGAGGCGCGCATTGGCGGTCACATTCACGGCCAGCACTTTGTCCATTTCCTTCGGGTCAATATGCGAGACGGGGGTGAGCGGCCCCAGCACACCGGCATTGCCGACCATCAGGTCAAGCTTGCCCCAACGCTCGGCAATGCTGGCCCCCAAGCGGTCGAGCGCATCGCCATCGGTTATGTCCATCGGCACGCCGGTGGCCTCGCCATTATTTTTCTTTATCAAATCGTAAAGTTCCTCCAGCGCGCCTTGCGTGCGACCGAGCATCAGCACATGCGCGCCCTCGGCCGCCAGTGCTTCGGCCACGGCCCAGCCAAGACCGCGCGTCGCGCCGGTGATCAGCGCCAATTTGCCGTCAAAGCGCATATTAACCTTGTTCCGCCAAAAGCGAGAGTTGGTGCAGTTTTTCGTCGCCTTGCTGGTCGGTCAAGCCGGTCGGGTAGTCGCCGGTAAAGCAATGGTCGGTGAATTGCGGACGCTCGGCATTGCGGCCTTCAGGATAGCCCATGGCTTTATAAAGCCCGTCAACGCTCAAAAAAGCGAGGCTGTCAGCACCGATATGGTCGCGCATTTCTTCCAAAGAGTTTTGCGCCGCCAGCAGCGCCTCTTGGTTGGGCGTATCAATGCCGTAAAAATCAGGATGGGTGATGGGCGGCGCGCCAATGCGCATATGCACTTCGGTCGCCCCGGCATCGCGCATCATTTGCACGATTTTCACCGAAGTGGTGCCGCGCACAATCGAGTCATCAATCAGAATGACGCGCTTGCCTTCTACGTGAATGCGATTGGCATTGTGCTTCAGCTTCACCGAAAAGGCGCGAATGCTCTGCTGCGGCTCAATAAAGGTGCGCCCGACATAGTGATTGCGGATAATGCCCAGCTCAAACGGCACGCCCGAAGCGTCGCCATAGCCAATGGCGGCGGGCACGCCGCTATCGGGCACGGGTATCACCACATCAGCCGGAACATGGCTTTCCTCGGCCAATTGACGGCCAAATTCTTTGCGGCATTCATAAACGCTTTTGCCGCCCACCGTGCTGTCGGGGCGGGCGAAATAAATATACTCGAAAATGCACGGGCGCGGCTCCATGGGCGGGAAGGGTTTGACGCTTTCCAGCCCGTCTTCCGTGATGATGACAATCTCGCCATTTTCCACTTCGCGAACAAATTTCGCGCCGATAATATCCAGCGCGCAAGTTTCCGAGGCGAGAATATAGGCTCCGTCCAACTCACCAATGACGAGCGGGCGAATGCCCAGCGGGTCGCGCGCGCCAATCAGCTTTTTATTGGTCATCACCACCAGCGCATAAGCGCCTTCAATTTGAAACAAAGCATCGGTAAAGCGCGACAGCGTGTTGATGCGCTTGGAGCGCGCCACCAGCTGCAAAATCGTTTCGGTGTCAGAGGTCGATTGGAAAATCGCACCCTGTTTCACCAATTCATCGCGCAAGGTCAGCGCATTTGTCAGATTGCCGTTATGCGCCACGGCAAAGCCGCCGCCCGTCAAATCGGCAAAAAGCGGCTGCACATTGCGCAAAATCGTTTCACCGGTGGTGGAATAGCGCACATGGCCGACGGCTGAAGTGCCTTGCAATTGGTCAAGCACATTGGCTTTGGTGAAATGGTCGGAGACCAGACCGAGGCGACGCTCGGCGAAGAAGTTTTTACCGTCAAAGGAAACAATACCGGCCGCTTCTTGGCCGCGATGTTGCAGCGCGTGCAGCCCCAAAGTGGTCAGCGCAGCCGCGTCGGGATGGCCGAATATGCCGAATACGCCGCACTCTTCGCGAAGCCTGTCATCGTGGTGTGGCGGTTGATGAATGTCGCTCATTTGACCCCTTCCGTGTTGCGGATCAAGCGTTGCATCTGGTCGCGTTCAAGCTGTTTATAGCCTGTGTCTTCGGTGCTGTCTTGCACTTCTTCAACGAGATTTTCAAGTTCTTCGCGCGCCGCCTCGCGCAGCGCCTTTTCGCCGCTTTCGCGCAGCGCCTCTAACTCAGGCCCGCCAATGGTTTCACCTATATTGGCGACGCTGAGCGGCAGTCGGTCAAGCGGCACAATGGCAACAAAAGCTTTGGTGCCGGTTTGTAAGACGGGACGCAATTTGGCCTCGGTAATAAAGGCGGGATGGTCATTTTCGGGAATCACTGCGGATATGCCGAAATAGGCCATGCAGACGATGAAGAAGCCGCGCAGCAGGCCAAAGCCGACACCCAAAGTGCGGTCAAGTGCGCTCAGTCCCGTGCCTTTAATGGAGGCGGCAACAAAATGGCCGCCAATGGAGAAGATGATGAGGCTGGCAAGAAACACGATGAGCATGGCGCCGCCGGTGACCGCCCAATCAATGGTGATATAGCTGGCCAGCATTGGCTTGAGCGACGGGCCGAGGAAAATGGCAGCATAGCCCGAGACAATCCAGCCGGTAATGGACAGCACTTCTTTGGTGAAACCGCGAATAAGCGACAGCGCGGCTGAAACCAGCAAAACGGCGATGATAATATAGTCGAGCGCAGCCATGCATTTGCCTATCATGAGTCGGGCTGGCAAGCGGTCGGTTATTGTGCCTTCACACGGCGTTTTTAATCGACTGACGCGGTGACGCCCAAAACCGCTATCAAAGCGGCCAAATCTTCAATTTCACGCAAGGTAACATTTTTTGAAACATCGCCCTTGCCCGGTTTGGGGGCATAGGCGGATTTGAAGCCGAGTTTTTCGGCTTCTTTCAGGCGCACATTATTTTGCGCCACGGGGCGCACCGCACCTGACAGGCTCAACTCGCCATAAACGATTGTGTCGCGTGCTATCGGCTTGCCGCTCAATGAGGAAATCAGCGCAGCGGCGACGGCGAGGTCTGCTGCCGGTTCGTTGATGCGCAAGCCACCTGCCACATTCAAAAACACATCGCGTCCGGCAAAACTCAAGCCGCAGCGCGCTTCCAACACGGCCAGCACCATAGAGAGGCGGTTGGCATCCCAACCGACAACGGCACGGCGAGGCGTGGCCAGAGAAGACGGTGCGGCCAGTGCCTGAATTTCAACCAATACAGGGCGCGTGCCTTCAATGCCGGCAAATACGGCTGCCCCCGGCACATCGGCTTCGCGGCCTTCGAGAAACAGGGCAGAGGGGTTTTGCACTTCCATCAGCCCCGCGCCCTGCATTTCAAACACGCCCATTTCATGAGCCGGGCCGAAGCGATTTTTAATGGCGCGCAAAATACGGAATTGATCGCCGCGATCGCCTTCAAAATAAACCACTGTATCGACCATATGTTCGAGCACGCGTGGGCCGGCAATTTGTCCGTCTTTGGTGACATGGCCGACCAGCACTAGCGGCGCATCGCTGTTTTTGGCGAAATGTATCAATTCCTGACTGGCGACACGCACTTGGCTGACCGTGCCCGGCGCGGCTTCAATGGCGGGTGACCACATTGTCTGAATGGAATCGATAACCACCAGCGCCAAATCGCCCTGCTTTTCCAGCGTTTTGATAATATCGGCGACATTGGTTTCCGAGGCCAGTTGCACATCGGCATCGGCCAGACCGAGGCGGCTGGCGCGCATACGCAATTGCGCCAGCGCTTCTTCGCCCGACACATAAATCACTTTGCCGCCCTGTTTGCTGACGGCGGCAGCGGCTTGCAACAGCAAGGTTGATTTGCCAATGCCCGGGTCACCGCCAATAAGCGTGGCTGAGCCGGGGACGAGTCCGCCGCCCAATACGCGGTCAAATTCGCCGATACCTGATTTACGCCGTTCGGGTTCTCTATCGTCACCGGCCAATGGTGCCAATTCGACGCTTTTGCCTTTGGCTTTTTTGGCGCCGCGCCCAACCGGCGGGGCAGAGCTTCCGGCAATCTCCGAAATAGTGTTCCATTGCTCGCAGCTTTCGCATTTGCCTGACCATTTGGTTGTGACATTGCCGCATTGATTGCAGACATATTCGCTGACGGCGCGTGCCATTAAATAGCCTCAGCGTTTGGCGCGGTGTCGAGTTGTTGTCCTTCAACCTCAATCGGCCCGTGTGCCAGACCGTTGATAAATTGATTGAGGAACGGGTCGTCCGAGGCTTCAAGCGCTTCGGTCGAGCCCTGCCAAATAATTTCGCCCTTATAGAGCAGCGCCGTTTTATCGGCGATGGCGCGCACTGAGGTCATGTCGTGGGTGATGGTCATGGTGGTCGCGCCAAGCTCCTGCACGCAATCGCGAATGAGATGATTGATGACATCGGTCATAATCGGGTCGAGGCCGGTGGTCGGCTCGTCGAAAAATATAATTTCCGGCTTTGAAGCAATGGCGCGCGCCAGCCCGACGCGCTTGTGCATGCCACCCGATAATGAAGCGGGTGAGAGGTCAAGTAGTTCCGGCCCCAATTCGACTTGTTTGAGCGCATCAACCGCCAAATCGCGGGCATCGGTTTCGTTCATGCCGTCATTTTGAATGGCGCGGAAAGCGACGTTTTTCCATACCGGCAGGCTGTCAAACAGCGCCCCGTTTTGAAACAACATGCCAATTTGATGGTCAATATCGGCACGGCTATTGCGCGCCATGCCGACGGTTTCGCGGCCATCAATTTTGATGGAGCCGTTATCGGGCGTCAAAAGACCGAGGATGGATTTCAGCATCACCGATTTGCCGCTGCCCGAGCCGCCAATCACGACAACCGATTGACCCGTCTCTACCTCTAAATTGACGCCACGCAGAACATCTTTCGGGCCGAAGCTTTTGTGAACATCTGAAAGGGCGATTTTTACGGTCATGATGAGAACAGAAGCGAGGTCATCAGATAATTGGCTGCGAGAATGAGAATCGAGGCCGAGACAACCGCATTGGTGGTAGCGCGACCGACGCCTTGCGCACCGCCTTTGGAATAATAGCCGTTGTAGCAGCCCATCATGGCGATGATGAAACCGAACACGGCCGCTTTGATGAGGCCTGAAGTAACGTCGTCAACAGTCAGGAAATTAATGGTGCGCTGTACATAAATCGCGGCATTGAATCCGAATGATTGCGTGCCGACCACAAAGCCGCCAAAAATACCGATAATGTCGGCAATCAGCGCCAATATGGGCATGCACAAAGTAGCAGCAATAACGCGCGGCGCGACAAGATATTTATGCGGGTTGGTCGACAAAGTGGTCAGCGCGTCAATTTGTTCGGTGACGCGCATGGTGCCAATCTCAGCCGCAATGGCAGCGGAAACCCGACCGGCGACCATCAAGCCGCCAAGCACCGGCCCTAGCTCGCGGGTAATGCCCAAAGCGACAATGCTGGACACAATGGCTTCGGAATTAAACTGATTGCCACCATAATAAATTTGAATGGCCAGCGCGCCGCCGGTGAAGAAAGAGGTTAGCGCGACAACCGGCAAAGAGAAATAGCCGATGCGAATGATTTGTTGCCCGATAATGCGGAAATAAATCGGTGGCCGCAGCATGGCTGCCAATGTTTGCCCAACGAAAACCGAAAGCCGTCCGGTTTGCGCGAAAAAGGCAAGAAAGAACTCACCAATGGTTGCCAGAAAATTCACATTCATCTCCGCTTTTTATTTGTATATGCGGTTATAGCGGCTGCCGAGCGATGTGAGAAGCTCATAAGATATTGTGTTGCCTTGTTGCGCCAATCGGTCAATCGGATTGTCATGGCCGAAAATCTCGACCATATCGCCGACAGACGGCATTTTCGGCAGATTTGTCAGGTCAATGGCGAGGCTGTCCATGGAAATGCGACCGAGCAGCGACACTGGCTGCGCGTCAATAGTGAAACGAATGGGCGACGGGCTTTGATTGCCGAAATGGCGCGACAGACCGTCGCCATAGCCGAGGCTGGCAATACCAATGGTCATTTCTCCTGATGCGGTAAAGGTTGCGCCATAGCCGATGCTGTCGCCGGCTGAAAGCTGACGTATTTGCAATAAGGGCGCGCGTAAGTATGCAATCGGGGTCAGCGCGTCTTCTTCTTTGGCCGTGGCCGAGCAGCCATAGAGCATGGTGCCGGTGCGCACCATGTCGAAATGATAATCAGCCCCCAACATAATGCCGCCGGAATTGGCCAATGAGGCGGGAGCTTTCGGTAATACCGCCAATGCGTTTCGAAAACGCTCCAGCTGTGCGCCATTCATCGGATGGGTCGGGTCATCGGCACAGGCCAAATGGCTGGCAATCAGGCACAGCTCCCAACCTTCAAAAATATTTGGTTGCGCCATGAGTTCGGCAATTTCAATCTCGCCAAAGCCGAGGCGGTTAAAGCCGCTGTCAACGAATAGGGCAGCCAGTAGCGGTTTACTAGCTTGGCAATGGCTTTGCCATTCTTCCACTTGCGCCAAAGTGATGAGGCAGGGGCGCAAATCATGCGCCTCAAATTGCGCCGCCGTGCCGCTTGGCACCCCGTTTAGCACGTAAATCACCGCATCGGGCAAGAGCCCACGCAGGCTGATGCCTTCATTTAATTGCGCGACCCAAAATGTGGTGCAACCGGCGTCAAACAAGGCAGGGGCAATCTGCGCCATGCCGAGGCCATAGCCATCGGCCTTGACAACGGCGCTGGTCGCTGCCTGTCCTGCATTTTTTTGCATGGTTTTGTAATTAGCCGCCAGAGCCGCCAAATCAATCGTCAACTCGGCCTGGTCGGACGCCGCCATATCAGTCCATGCGCTCCGGCAAGCGATCATCTTCTTGCAAATCGGTGAAGCGAGTGAAGCGGTCTTCAAAGGCCATTTTTGCAGCGCCGGTCGGGCCATGGCGGTTCTTGCCGATAATCACTTCTGCCGTGCCGTCAACGGCGCTCATGCGTTCTTGCCAAGCGAAGAATTCTTCCGTGCCTTCTTGCGGCTTTTCGCGCTCCAAATAATAAGGTTCACGATATACGAACATGACAATATCGGCGTCTTGTTCAATCGAGCCGGATTCACGCAAATCGGAGAGCTGTGGCCGTTTATCGTCGCGCTGTTCGACCTGACGCGATAGCTGCGCCAGCGCCAAAACCGGCACATCAAGTTCTTTGGCAAGCGCTTTCAGCCCTTGCGTAATCTCGCTGACTTCCTGCACCCGTCCGTCCCGTCCACCCGGCGCGCGCACCAGTTGCAAATAGTCGACCACAATCAAGCCCAGACCGTGCTGACGTTTCAAACGACGTGCACGCGCTGCCAGCGTTGCAATCGGAATCGCGCCTGTATGGTCAATGAAAAGCGGTGCTTCTTGCAATTCACGGGCCGCATTGACCAATCGGCCATATTCATCTTCGTGAATGTCGCCTTTGCGGATATTTGACGAGGAGACACCGGCACGCTCGGCCAGCATCCGCGTGGCCAATTGCTCGGCCGCCATTTCCAGCGAGAAAAACCCGACCACGCCGCCATCTTTCACTTCAACCGAGCCGTCGGGCCGCGTCTCAACATTGCCGCTTTGGCGTGCCTTCATATAATCATGCGCGATATTAAACGCGATATTTGTGGCCAGCGCCGTCTTACCCATAGCGGGACGACCGGCGAGAATGACCAAATCGCTTTCTTGCAAGCCACCGGTAATGTTGTCCAAGCCCTTAAAGCCGGTTGAGACACCCGATAAATTGCCGTCGCGCTGATAGGCTTTTTCAGCCATCTCAATGGCGCCGGTCAGCGAGGCATCAAAGGTCATAAAGCCCGAATTATGCGTGCCTTTTTCAGCAATATTATAGAGCGCTTGCTCGGCCTTATCGATTTGGTCATTGGGCTTTTCGTCAATATCGGCATCAAACGCATCACCAATCATTTCTTGGCCGACAACGATGAGCTGGCGGCGAATGGCGAGATCGTAAATGGTTTGGCCATATTGTTTGGCATTGGCAATGGTGGTGGCATTGCTGGCCAATCGTGCCAAGTAACCGACACCGCCCAGAGCGACGAGCCCCTCGTCCATTTCCAAATAGGTTTTCAACGTCACCGGTGAGGCGAGATTGCCATTGCCGATAAGCTTGCTAATGGCCTCGAAAATCCGTTGATGCACAGGGTCGTGAAAATAAGCGGGTTTAAGAAAATCAGCCACTTGATCGAGCGCGTCATTATTGATGAGCAACGCGCCGAGCAATCCTTGTTCAGCCTCAATATTATGCGGCAACTGCCGAAAATCAGGGGTTTGCGGCTCGCTGGCAGGGTTTAAGGGAGTGACGGGTGTGTCTGACATGGAAAAGACACTAACCAAGCTGGCGCATGCTGGCGACCCAAAAAAACAGACCCCGCGAAAATAATTTCGGCGGGGCCTGTTAGTAACGGGGAAAAGTCAGATTTAATCTTCTGACTCTTCCTCATTGTCACTTGACTCTTCAGCGTCATCTGCCGCAGTCGCTTCTTCTTCAGTTTCTGCAGCCGCTTCTTCAGCCTCTTCCTCTGAGGCTGTTTCTTCTTCGATGGTCGCTTCCTCGGCTTCTGCCTCGGCAGCGTCTTCTTCGAGATTGACTTCAACGCCCTCGTCGAAAACTTCTTCAACGGCGATGGTGTCTTCTTCATCGGCTTGTTCAGCCGTCACATCTTCACCTGCGGCTTGACGTTCCGCTTCATCTTGCGTCCGCGCCACATTGACGATAACGGTTGATGTTACTTCCGGATGCAAGATAACGCTGACTTCGTGCAGGCCGAGAATTTTTATCGGCTGCGCCAGCACAATCTGATTGCGCGCCGTGTCAAAGCCGTTTTCTGACAGCAATTCGGCAATATCGCGCGTCGTGACTGAGCCATAAAGCTGGCCGGTGTCGCCCGATTGGCGAATAACGACGAAGCTCTCGCCGTTCAATTTGCCGTCAACTGCTTCAGCGTCTTTCTTACGATCAAGATTGCGTGCTTCCAATTGCGCGCGGTCTTGTTCAAAGCGCTCAAGATTGGCTTTATTGGCGCGCAAAGCCTTGCCTTGCGGTAGTAAATAATTGCGGGCATAGCCGTCTTTTACATTTACGACGTCACCCATTTGACCAAGCTTTGCAATGCGTTCCAGCAATACAATTTGCATGTTCTTACTCCTCGTCCCCTTCTGCGTCAGATGGCTTGTCAGGGCGTCGGTTCAGCTTGCGAAAATCAAAGCGTGTGTCCAACAATCCCATTAGGCTGACGGGGATAATCACCCAAGCCATCACGAAAATCAGGAAATAAAGCACAGCGAGCAGAAAGCCGCGCCCATTCCAGTGGCGGGAAATAGCATGAATAATCGCTAAACCCAATAAAAAATATGCAGCCAATAAAATGGCCGCCAAGGCGGCACTCATGGTTGCTGGCCAACCGGTCAGCAAGGCCGCGCCTGCCATAAATACGGCGAGCGGCGCCACCAGCCAGATTGGCAGTTGCAAGCGGTCATAATTTTCTTGCGGGCGCAAATTACGCTTCACCCGAACCAGCAAGGCTTGCGCCAATTGCATATTGCACCAGCAATACCGTCGGTGCCAAAAAGGTGATGGCAAAAACAATGGCCAGTGGTGGCGATAAAATAATCGCGGTCATGATTGCCGTCAGCACGGCAGCGATGACTGCTTGCCCCATGCCGAATGACAGACCAATGGCAGCAATCGGCAAAGGTGCGAAAGGCATAAAAATAAGTGCGGCGAACAGCACAAAACTGCCGATCGCCGCAAATACTATTCGCAATAATTGGGTATTGGCCATGCGCCGCACCCGAAAGGGCTTACTGGTCCACCGTATAGGGCATCAGCGCAAGAAAACGAGAACGCTTGATGGCTCGAGCCAGTTCGCGTTGTTTTTTGGCCGAAACGGCAGTAATGCGGCGCGGCACGATTTTGCCGCGTTCTGAAACGTAACGTTGCAGCAGTCGCGTATCCTTATAGTCAATGACAGGTGCATTGGTACCCGAAAACGGGCAGGACTTGCGGCGACGGCCGAATGGACGACGACCTTGGCTCATGATGCATCTCTTTCATAATTTCCTTCTTCGCGGCGCGCGCTGCGGCGCTCATCACGATTTTTGTTACGCATTTGAATGGACTCGTCAGCTTCATGCTCGTCGACCCGCAACGTCATATGGCGGATAATGTCATCATTCAGGCTGATGCGGCGTTCCAGTTCAGCAACCGCCGCATGGTCAGCTTCAATATTGAGCAGCGTATAGTGACCTTTGCGGTTCTTCTTCACGCGATAGGCCAAAGATTTCAGCCCCCAATATTCGTTTTTGGTAATTTTACCGCCATTTTCTTCCAGCACGGCTTGCGCCAAATCAACAAGGCCTTCGACCTGTTGGGCTGAAATATCCTGACGAGCTATAAACACATGCTCATAAAGAGCCATAGCCTCTCTCCTTTGGTTTTCGGCGCCGAGCCTCTTGCGAGCTATCTACCGAAAGGGAGAGGCTCACAGACACGCGAGAGCGGAGACAAGGGATACCGGACCATCCTTAAAGGCTCGACCATCGAACCCTTTATCCTTTCAGCCTCCAGCCGAATTCAATAAAGCGGGTGATACTATGGACAGCAGGGCTTGGCAAGAGGGTTTTCGCGCTCTAAAACAACCGGCAGATGAGAGGGAGTCAATCATGACGCAAGCATTTGTTTTTCCGGGGCAGGGCAGTCAGGCTGTCGGCATGGGACGCGCTTTGGCCGAAGCCTATCCTGAGGCGCGCGCGGTCTTTGCAGCTGTTGATGACGCGCTTGGCCAAAAACTTTCCGATTTAATGTGGAACGGGCCGGAAGATGAATTGACCCTGACAGAAAACGCGCAACCGGCGCTGATGGCGGTATCAATTGCCGCCATGCGTGTGCTGGAAGCGCGTGGGCTGGATTTGGCCAATGCGGCATCGCATGTTGCCGGTCACAGTCTGGGTGAATATACCGCGCTGACGGCAGCCGGTGCTTTGCAGCTTGAAGATACGGCACGGCTGTTGAAGCTGCGCGGTCAGGCCATGCAGCGCGCCGTGCCGGTCGGTGTCGGCGCAATGGCCGCTCTTTTGGGGTTGGATTTCGAAGCGGTGGCTGAAATTGCCGAAGAAGCGGCAAGCGATGATGAAATTTGCGCCGCCGCCAATGATAATGCCAATGGGCAAGTGGTGATTTCAGGCCATGCAGCCGCGGTCGCGCGCGCTTGCGATCTCGCCAAAGAGCGCGGAGCCAAACGGGCGATGGAATTGCCGGTCAGCGCGCCTTTCCATTGCGCCTTGATGCAACCGGCGGCTGATGAAATGCAAGCTGCTTTGGCTGAGACGACGATTAACGCGCCTTGCGTGCCGCTGATTGCCAATGTCACGGCGCAAGCCGTCAGCGATGGCGACACCATTCGCGATTTATTGGTGCAACAAGTCACCGGCTCGGTGCGCTGGCGCGAGTCGATGATTTGGGCGGCGGATAATGGCGTTACCAAATACCGAAAGGAACAGGCCATGTTTGATTTGAGCGGAAAGAATGCTTTGGTAACCGGTGCATCAGGCGGTATCGGGCGCGAAATTGCCAAAACCTTGCACGCTGCCGGTGCCAATGTCGGGCTGGCCGGTACGCGCGAAGCCGTGTTGCAGGAATTGGCCGATGAATTGGGCGATGGCGCGCATGTTTTGGTCGCTGATTTGTCGTCTGAGGAAGGCGCCGCTGCGCTTGCCACCAATGCTGAAGAAGCCATGGGCGGGTTCGGTATTCTGGTCAATAATGCCGGTATCACGCGCGATAATCTGGCGCTGCGTATGAAAGATGAAGATTGGGATGCGGTCTTGTCTGTCAATCTGACCTCAAGCTTTCGTCTTATCCGTGCCGCGCTTCGCGGCATGATGAAACGCCGTCATGGACGCATTATCGGCATTACCTCGGTTGTCGGCGTGACCGGCAATCCCGGCCAAGCCAATTATGCCGCCACCAAAGCAGGTATGATTGGTATGTCGAAATCTCTGGCGCAGGAAGTCGCCAGTCGCGGCATTACCGTGAATTGCGTGGCCCCGGGCTTTATTGCTACGCCAATGACCGATGTTTTGCCCGATGAGCAAAAAGAAGCGCTCACCGCCGCTATTCCGGCCGGTCGTTTGGGCAGTGGCGATGATATTGCTGCTGCGTGTCTGTTTTTGGCCAGCGATGAGGCAGCCTATATCACAGGCCAGACCGTGCATGTAAATGGCGGTATGGCGATGATTTAGCGCTTGCTTTTCACGCTATAGACACAATGTGTAAAGGGTGATAGGGAAACCCCAAGTGTCAAAGGATACTTGTCCCAAAGAGGGGGAATTGCTGTTCTAATTTGAGGAACAGCCCAAATTTTTGAAGGAGCTTGTCATGAGTGATATTGCCGATCGCGTAAAGAAAATCGTTGTTGAAAACCTCGGCGTTGATGCCGGTGATGTGAATGAAGCTGCCAGCTTTATTGATGATCTCGGTGCCGATAGCCTCGACACGGTTGAACTGGTTATGGCTTTTGAAGAAGAGTTCGGCATCGAAATTCCTGACGATGCTGCCGAAACCATTTTGACCGTTGCCGACGCCGTAAAGTTCATCGAACAAGCCGGCTAAGGCTTATAAATCATGCGACGCGTCGTTATTACCGGCATTGGCTCGGTTAACCCGCTAGGCGAAACCGCCGAAAAAAGCTGGCAAAACCTGCTTTCCGGCCAATCCGGTGCGGGGCCGATAACCGGTTTCGACGTGTCCGATTTACCCTGTCAGATTGCCTGTCATATTGACCGCGCCGATGAGCAGGGGGAAAACGGCTTCAACCCAGACCTCTATGTTGAGCCGAAAGAACAAAAGCGCATGGATGATTTTATCATTTATGCCATGGCGGCCAGCGATATGGCGCTGGCCGATAGCGGTTACAAGCCTGAAAGCGAAGAGCAGCAATATCGCGCAGGTGTGCTCATCGGTGCCGGTATTGGCGGTTTGCAAGGCATTGAAGATGGCGCCTTTACCGTGCGCGACCGTGGCCCGCGTCGCCTCAGCCCGTTTTTTATTCCGGGCGCGCTGATTAATCTGGCCGGTGGTCAGGTATCCATCAAGCATGGGCTGAAAGGCCCCAATCACGCGGTAGTTACGGCCTGTTCGACAGGCGCCCACGCCATTGGCGATGCGGCGCGGCTGATTATGCTCGATGATGCTGATGTGATGGTTGCCGGTGGCACGGAGTCAGCAATTTGCCGCCTCGGCATTGCAGGTTTTGCGGCCTGTCGGGCACTTTCGACCGGCTTTAATGAGACCCCTGAAAAAGGCTCTCGGCCTTATGATAAAGACCGCGACGGCTTTGTCATGGGCGAAGGCGCGGGTGTCGTCATTCTCGAAGAATATGAACACGCCAAAGCGCGCGGCGCAAAAATCTATGCCGAAGTTGTCGGCTATGGCCTGTCGGGCGATGCGTTTCACATCACCTCACCTGCCGAAGACGGTTCGGGCGGGTATCGCTCCATGCAAGCGGCGTTGAAACGCAGCGGCCTGTCACCTGAAGATATCGGCTATGTCAACGCGCATGGCACATCAACGCCGCTCGGCGATGAAATTGAATTGAAAGCTGTCGAGCGCTTGTTTGGTGGCGCATCAGACGGGCTGACCATGAGCTCGACCAAATCCGCCATCGGTCATTTGCTCGGTGCGGCCGGTGCAGTGGAAGCGATTTTCTCAATCCTCACCATACGTGACGGCATTGTGCCGCCGACGCTCAATCTCGACAATCCTTCGGTTGATTCAAAAATCAATCTGGTGCCGCATAAAGCGCAAGAGCGCGAGGTCAAAGCGGCGCTGTCCAATAGTTTCGGTTTTGGAGGCACCAATGCCTCGCTGGTCTTTAAGGCCGTTGAGTAGCGCGGTTTGGAACGGCTGAAACAGCTTATCTTAAAATTTCGTGGTCTTATTATTGTTGCCGCAGTCAGCGGCGGTTTGGCTGTTGCCGTTATTTTGGGGCTGGTTTATTTACCCGGCCCGCATGGCGATACCACGCGTGTTTTGCTGAAAAGCGGGGCATCTTCGCGTACCATTGCCGGTAATT
>RFZE01000071.1 GCA_009920875.1 Alphaproteobacteria bacterium
GTCGATGGCCGTGGGCTTTCCCTGCAAGGCAATGAAGACGGGTTTTTCATCGGCCCGTCTTTGTTCGATAATGTGAAGGCCGATATGCAATCCTACCAAGAAGAAATTTTCGGCCCGGTCTTGCAAGTGGTGCGCGCTGACAGTCTTGAAGAAGCAGCGCGCCTGCCGTCTGAGCATCAATATGGCAATGGCGTGGCGATTTTTACCCGCAATGGTCTGGCGGCGCGGCAATTTGCGCAAAAGGTCAATGTCGGCATGGTCGGCATTAATGTGCCGATACCCGTGCCGGTCGCCTATCACACATTTGGCGGCTGGAAACGCTCAGCCTTTGGCGACACCAATCAGCACGGGCCGGAAGGCATTAAGTTTTACACCAAAGTGAAGACGGTGACGCAGCGTTGGCCCGATGGCGATGTTGCCGATCAAAGCTTCATCATTCCGACCATGCAATAATCACAGCGCCGCCGCCAAAGCGCGCGTGCCGGAAAGCATTTGCTTATAGCTGGGGCGCAGCTGATTGGCGGTTTGGGCAGGGCTGGCAAAATTGGCAATCACCAGATTTTTCGCCTGATTGACGTAAATCACCTGACCGTGCACGCCCATGGCAATGCGCTCGCCTTGCGCCCCATCGAACTGCCACCAAAAACTGCGATAGCCGGTAAAGCCGTCAATAAAGCGCTCATGGTCAGGGTCGGCATTGACCGAGGCCGCACCGGCCTGTTTATCGGCATTGCTCATTTTATAAGTGTCTTGCATCCAATCGACCGGCGCGATTTGCGTATCGCCCAGCTTGCCGTCGCCCAAAGCCATCAGCCCGAAGCGCACCGCATCGCGCAAGGTGGAGTTAAAGCCGCCTGTTGCGACCGGCGCGAAGGAGACATCGACGGTAAACACGCCATCATGTTCGGTCGCCATCGGCACCCATAATTTTTCGCGCATATAATCCATCAGCGCACGGCCGGTGACGCGTTCAATGAGCCAGCCAATGACATCTACATTGGGCGATTGATATTGGAACATGGCACCGGTGACACCGTCCTCGGCCTGCTCAAAACGCGGCAGCATATCGCGCACCCCGCGCGGTTCATCCGATTGCGCCGGATCAATGGCCAAAAGCTCAAAATCGCCCATAAAGCCCAAGCGCCGGAAATATTCAAAATGCACACTGCCCGGCGTCATTTCATCATATTCTTCCGTATAGTTAAGCGCCGTCACCATATTGAGCACATCGCGCACGCTGACCGTGGCAAACACGCTATCAGCCAGTTCGGGCAGGAAATCGGCCGGTGTTTTGCTCTCATCAATGCCAAACTCGGCTTGCGCAATGCCGAAAGCGGTTGAGATGAGCGATTTGGTCATGGAGAACCAAATATGATGGTCATGAGCGCGGAAATTATCGTAATAGCGCTCAAACAGAACCTCGCCATTTTGCACCACCATATAGCCGTCAATGCATTCTTCGCGCATCGCGTCACCAAGGCTCAAATTGCGCCCTTGATACGCATAGGTGAAGTTTTCGACATCTTTCTGCGTGCCGGTCGGCAAATCATAGACGGCGTCGCCGCGCGGCATGATAAGGGCGGGCAAGGTTGACATATTGCGTAAATGCCAGCGCACATTATCGGGCTCGCGCCAGCCATTATAATGCGCCTTGTTTGGCATCATGCGAGGATCATTACTCATCTCATACTCCTATTTTTGCTGCTGGCCGCGTTGTTGAATGGCTTGGCGGCGCGCTTCAACATCATCGGCCCCGACCTGTCGATTGGCGGCGCGGCTGCGGCTTTGCTCCAACGCCATGCCATCGGCGAAATTCATCGCAAAGCCGTCATCCATCAATGCCTTATAGGCGGCCAATGTGTCGGGCACGCAAGACAACATATCAGCAGCCAAGGCGCGCGCTTTATCGAGCAAGTCTTCGGGCGCGACCAAATGATTGATAAGCCCCCAATCCAAAGCCTGTTCGGCTGAAATGAAATTGCCGGTCAAAGAAATTTCTTTGGCGCGCGAGGCCCCGACAAGGCGCATCAGTTTTTGGCTCAGCCCCCAGCCCGGCAAAATGCCGACCCGCGCATGGGTGTCGGCAAAACGCGTATTGGGCGTGCCGATAAGCACATCACAGGCCAGCGCCATTTCAAAACCGCCGGTAATGGCGACACCGTTAATGGCGCCGATAATCGGGCCGGAAAAGCGGCTCATCGCGACAACCGGATCATCGCTGGCAATGGCCAGCGCCGGGCCGCCGCCTTGTTGCGCGCCCATTTCCTTCAAATCAAGACCGGCGGTGAAAGCTTTGTCACCGGCGCCGGTCAAAATCATCACGCGCATATCTTTATCGGCTTGCATATCGTCAATGGCGGCAGCCAGTTGATTGCGCAATTCTGTTGACAGCGCATTCATCGCTTTGGGGCGATTGAGGGTGACCACGCCATAGCCATCGGCTTTTTCGAGCAATACCAATTCTTCCATTTTACGCTCCTTCACGCGCCTCTACGCTTTGCTTTCGGGCGGATAGCCGAGGGTTTTGAGCGCCTCGGTAATTTCATCCAATATGGCCGGGTCATCAATGGTCGCCGGCATTTGCCAATCTTCGCCATTGGCAATCTTGCGTATCGTGCCGCGCAATATTTTGCCCGACCGCGTTTTCGGCAGACGCGCTACGCGCACAGCCAGTTTGAAAGCGGCGACCGGGCCTATTTCATCGCGTATTTTCTGCACGCATTCGGCCAATATTTCCGCATCGGGGCGATTGACCCCATCATTAAAAACCAGCAGCCCCAAAGGCACTTCGCCCTTGAGCGCATCATTGACACCAAGCACGGCACATTCGGCAATATCGCCATGACCGGCCAGCACTTCTTCCATGCCGCCGGTCGAGAGCCGGTGACCGGCGACATTGATAATGTCGTCCGTGCGCGACATCACATAGAGATAGCCGTCTTCATCGATAAAGCCGGCATCACCGGTTTTATAATAGCCCGGGAAATCTTCCATATAGGCGGCTTCAAAGCCGTCGCGGTTTTGCCACAGGCCCGGCAAGCAGCCGGGCGGCAATGGCGTTTTAATGACAATGGCACCGGTTTCATTGGCGGCAACCGGTTTGCCGCCTTCGTCGAGCACGGCCAGTTCATAGCCCGGCATGGCGACACTGGGTGAGCCTTTTTTAATCGGCAGCAATTCAATGCCGACGGGGTTGGCACAAATCGGCCAGCCGGTCTCGGTCTGCCACCAATTGTCAATCACCGGCACGCCAAGCGCCGCTTCGGCCCAATTAATCGTGTCGGGGTCAACCCGCTCACCGGCCAAATAAAGCGTTTTGAAGGCGCTCAAATCATAATCCGCGACCAGCTTACCTTGCGGGTCTTCTTTTTTAATGGCGCGAAAAGCGGTCGGCGCGGTGAACAGGGCTTTCACGCCATGCTCGGAAATAACCCGCCAAAACGCACCTGCATCGGGTGTGCCTATTGGCTTGCCTTCATAAATCACACTGGTCGCGCCAATCGCCAAAGGGCCGTAGAGAATGAAACTATGGCCGACCACCCAGCCGAAATCGGAAGCCGACCAAAACACCTCACCGGGCGCAATATTATAGACATTTTCCATCGCCCAACTGAGCGCCACCAAATGACCGCCATTATCGCGCACCACCCCTTTGGGAATGCCGGTCGTGCCGGACGTGTAAAGAATATAAAGCGGGTCAGTGGCCAAGACCGGCACACAATCGGCGCGCTTATCGGCGGCGCGCGCTTCGCCCTCCAAAGACTGCCATTCAAAATCGCGGCCATCAATAAGCGGGGCAGGGCTTTCATCGCGCTGCCATATGAGACAGGCCTCGGGCTTATGCGCCGCCAATTCAATGGCCCCGTCAAGCAGCGGTTTATAGTCGATAATGCGCCCCGGTTCCAAACCGCAAGACGCGGCCAGCACTAGTTTCGGTTTGGCATCGTCCAGCCTTGTTGCCAATTCAGCCGCCGCAAAACCGCCAAATACGATTGAATGAATGGCCCCGAGCCGCGCACAGGCCAAGGCCGCAATCGCCGTTTCGGCTATCATTGGCATGTAAATAATGACGCGGTCGCCTTTCTCGACGCCCTTATCCTGCATCATGGCAGCAACGCATTGCACGCGGTCGAGCAATTCAGCATAGCTGATATGGCTTTTCGTGCCGGTCATTGGGCTGTCATGAATGAAGGCAATGCGCGCGCCATGACCGGCCTCAACATGGCGGTCGACGCAATTAAAGCATGTGTTCATGACGCCATCGACATACCAGCGATCGCCGCTACCATTGCACTCGAAAATTTTTGTCGGTGCGGTCTGCCATTGCAGATGCCGCGCCTCACCAGCCCAAAACCCTTGCGGGTCATTGCGCCAGTTTTCATATTGGTTTTGATAGCCCATTATGCTCTCCCACGCTCAAGCTTAACGCTTCAGCGCGCAGTTTTACAAGCCATGCATGGCTTGTTTTGGCGGCTTGCTTGGGGCATTATCCTGCTAACGGGAGGAACATTATGAAAATTAATAAAAAACTGGCAGCGCTGGGTGCGGCCATTGCAATAAGCGTGCCGCAACTGGCGTTGGCAGGTGCTGAGGATCGCCGTGCCATGTTTGGCGAAACCCATTTGCATACAAACCTGTCTTTCGATGCCTTTATTTTCGGCAATCGCAACGGCCCGGACGCGGCTTATGATTTTGCCAAAGGCAAAGCCATTACCCACCCGCTGGGTTTTGATATGAAAATTCGCGTGCCGCTCGATTTTCAGGCGGTCACCGACCATGCCGCTTATCTCGGCATGGTGCCGGCCATGTTTGACCCTGAAAGCGCGGTCGCCAATCATCCGATAGCGGCCGGTTTGCGCAATGCCAAAACCGCCGGTGAGCGGCGCGCCGCTTTTGGTGGCTTGCTGCCATATATCGGCCAGCAAGTAGAAGATGATTTGCTGGATATGAATATTGTCCGCGACACATGGGCTGAGATTAAAGCGTCTGCCGAGCGCAATAATGAGCCCGGTAAATTCACCACTTTCATCGGCTATGAATATACCTCCTCGCAAGAGACGTTTGAGAATTTGCACCGCAATGTGATTTTCAAAGGCGATGCGCCGAAAGAGCCGTTTTCACGTTTGGTGTCGATGAACCCTGAAAATTTGTGGCGCTGGATGGACAGTTTGCGCGAGCAGGGCATGGACTCGATTGCCATTCCGCATAATTCCAACGGGTCAGACGGTTATATGTTCTCCGATAAAACTTATGATGGTGCTGAGATTGATAAAGACTATGCCGCCTTGCGCATGCGCAATGAGCCTATCGTGGAGGTCTCACAAGTCAAAGGCACATCGGAAACCCATCCGCTGCAAAGCCCAAATGATGAATGGGCGGCTTTTGAAATCATGCCCTATCAAATCGCCACTTGGAACGATAGCAAGATTGACGGCTCTTATGTCCGCCAAGCCTATCGGCGCGGCTTGGAGATGCAGGCGCAAGGTAAAGGAAATCCATATAAATTCGGTCTTATTTCCGCCTCAGACACGCATGTGTCGGCCGGTGCTTTTGATGAATATGACTATTGGTCAAAAATCGGCGCGGTAGACGGAACCGGACGCTTGCGCGGTGCCGTGCGTTTGACATGGTCGCAACGTTTGGGGGCGCAAATTTTCCGCATGCAGAATTGGTGGCGGCAGGTCAATACGCCGGTCGCACAGCGCACGGGTTGGCCCGGCAAAAACCCCGCCCCCGGCTATTTGCAAATGCAATGGTCAAGCTGGGGCGCTTCGGGTCTGGCCGGGGTGTGGGCTGAAGAAAATACCCGCGCCTCGATTTTTGACGCCATGCGGCGCAAGGAAACCTTTGCGACAAGCGGCCCGCGTTTGAAAGTGCGCCTGTTTGGCGGTTATGGGTTTAATGACAAAATGCTCAATGACCCGCAAATGGTGCGTAAAGCCTATGCGCGCGGCGTGTCGATGGGCGGCGATATGAAAGCGCGGCTCGGTCGCGCCCCTGACTTCCTGCTCTGGGCGACGCAAGATCCGGGCTCGGCCCCTTTGCAACGACTGCAAATGGTCAAGGGTTGGATTGATGCCGAGGGCAAAACGCATGAAAAAGTCTATGACGCGGCATGCGCCGGAAATGTGCCGGTCGACGCAACAACAAATCGCTGCCCCGATAATAATGCCAAAGTTGATTTAAAAAGCTGCGCCTATAGTGCCGATACGGGCGATGGCGAGTTGAAAGCGCATTGGCAAGACCCTGATTACAAGCCGGGCGAGAACGCATTTTACTATGTTCGCGTTTTGGAAAACCCGACTTGCCGTTGGTCAACATGGGACGCTATTCGCGCCAATTCAAAACCCAACCCGTCTTTGGTGGCGACCATTCAAGAACGTGCTTGGTCTTCCCCTATTTGGTTGGAGCACTAGTTTTTCATGCAAGAAGGGTTGCGAAAGCTGGCGCAAGACCGGCTCATTTGGTTTGTCATTTTGGGTGTGCTTTTGTTTGCGGCTGATCGGTGGCTGCAAGCGCGCGAGCAGCAGGTCATTAAAATCGATTTGCCATTGGTCGAAAAATTGGTCGCGCAATGGGAAGGGCAGACCGAAAGGCGGCCCAATGCGCGTGAATTGGATGCGCTGATTGAAGGCCATATTCGTGAGGAAATTTTGGTGCGCGAAGCGGCGCGGCTCGGGCTTGATGATGATGATATTATCATTCGTCGCAGATTGGCTCAAAAAGTCGAATTCATGATGGCCGATGAGACAGTCAAAGATTTGCCGAATAGGGAACAGTTGCGACGCTTTTTTGACGAAAATAGAGCGGAATATGACACCCCCGAGACATTGAGCTGGCGCCATGTTTTTGTCGAAAGCGAGGCACAGGCGCGGCAAGTGCAAGCGGTGCTGAACGCCGATGAGAGCGATTGGCAGAATAAAGGCAAGCCCTTCATGCTCAATCGTCAATATGCGCGGCAAAGCGAACTGGAACTGTCGCGGCTCATGGGCACGCAATTTGCCCTCGCGCTGTTTCAAGAAACGACCAAGGACTGGCGCGCGCCAGTGCAATCGGCTTTTGGTTGGCATGTGGTCAAAATCGATACGCGCCATGCAGCGCAGCAGGCGGCCTTTGAACCCCTGATTGAGCGGGTCGCGCGCGACTATCAAAAAATGCAACGCCAACAAGCATTGGCCGCAGCATGGGCCGAATTGCGCG
>RFZE01000072.1 GCA_009920875.1 Alphaproteobacteria bacterium
CGAGGCCGGCTTCACAACACGGTCAATCGATGTGTCGCATTTCACCCTGATGCGCGATTGACGGCTTTTAACGCCCCATAAAGCGCCCTGCCAGCTTCACATATGTGCTGCGCGGCAGCAGATTTAGAAAACGCAGAAGAAACGAAAAGCGGCGCGGGAATGAGATATGCGTCTTGTTCTTGGCAAGGCCGTCAGCAATGCGGCGCGCGGCCTCATCGGCTTCAATGATAAACGGCATGGCAAATTCATTTACATCGGTCGCAGGTGTTTTTACAAAACCCGGGGCAACCATAGAAATATGCACGCCGCTGTCTTTCAAATCCATGGCCAAGGACTCGCCCATATTAAACAGCGCCGCTTTTGATGCGCCATAGGCCGCAGAGGTCACCAGCCCTCCATATCCGGCGACAGAGGAAATAAGTGAAATATGCCCTTCGCCGCTGACCTCAAAAGTGCGATCAAAAAGCGTGGCATCGAACTGCGGCAAAGCCGTCGGCAAATAAATGCCGGCATTCATGACCCCCAGCGCAATCGGCCCAAGCGCCCTCTCAATATCGGTCGTTACTTGTGCCATAGCGGTGCGGTCAGTGACGTCACACACAAAGCCATGAATATTGCCATGCTGCGCGGCAACGGCTTGCAAATCAGCTTCCCGACGCGCTGAAATAGCGACTTTCCAGCCACGGTTTGCCAATTCTACCGCCAAAGCAGCACCTATGCCGGAAGACGCGCCGGTAATCCACGCGCAACCATGGTGCGGTGTCGTGATTTTCATATCTGAGCTCCCGAAGGGTTTATGGATGTCGCCACTTTTTACGCGGCGGAATGCGTGCCGGATTGGTTTGTTTGACAACCAACGTGTTGCCGCCGCGCGAGAACTCGGTTTTCACCCAGCGACCGGCATCAGTATACCAAATATCAATACTCAACTTGCCCGACAAACGAAACCGTGTTGCCTGCACAGGAGCGCCGCCAATATTCAGTGTTTCAACGCCAAGCGTCTCGACTTGCGGCTCCAATAAGCGGCCATCTTGCGTACTGATTAAAGCCGACTGACGAATAAAATTGGGATTGAAATAGCTGGTCGAAAGCATCGGCGCTTCCAAATTGTCTTCAAAGCGGCTGCCGCTGCCGACATAGCGACCGTCTTCAAGCTTCAAATCGGCAGTAACATCTTCACCATTATTATAGGTCTTGGATTTCATCGACAGTAAAACGCCGTCGCGCCACACCTCGCGATTGTCATGCAGATAGCGAAACAGCGGTATCGGCCCCAATTTGAAATCGATTTCAATATGCACATCGACAATCAGTTCACCGCTTTCCGAACGACTGAACGTCAATGTTTGAAATCCCAATGGCTTGCCTTTGCGCGAAATTTCATAGGCCAGAAAGCCGTCATCGGGCACCCCGCCCAACCAATTGCGCGAAACCGTATCGGCGACGGCCGATGTTGAGAACAATAATGTAAGAAAAAGCGCCGCTCTAACGCGCGAAGAAATCGCGTGCAATACGTCCCAAGCTATCCGTAAATCGAAGCGCGCCATCCGTCACCGCCAAGCAAATACAATCTTCATTTCCTTCAGCGCGCGGGCGATGCTGAATATGCTGGTCGGCAAGAGCCAGCTGACCGCGCTCATAAAGTCGGTTACCATCACGAAACGCGCCACGCAAGACAAGAGTGGCCTCAATGCCATTATGCGTGTGCCTTGGTGCAGCTTTGCCCGGTTTGATTTTCAGCAATTTTACGGTTTCCCCGTCATCACCAAACGGGAGTTTCAACTGTTTCACACCGGGATATGCAAAGCGCCAACCGGCATTCTCAATCGGCTCACTCAGCAAATCACGCAAAGCGGCGGGTAAATCTTGGTTTTCAGTGGCACAGGTTTCCGGCTCGTCGCTTTCCGGCTCATCGAGGCGGGCCATCAGAGAGTCCAGCGTGTCGCTGCTGATTTCCGACTCCTCAGCTTCATCGAGCAAAACACCGTTTAATTGCTCAAGCGCGCGATATTGCTCGCGAGCCGCCGGCGAAAGCGTGATGAAGCTGGCCATCAAAACCGACATACCATAGCCGAGCTCACCTGATGCATATTGAGCAACCAGTGACTCCAAACTTGGGCTAAGTGGAATATGCGCGTTCAACAGAAACCTCTTTAATGCTTCTAAGAAATAAGTTAATTCGTTTAAAATACGATGTAAACCGCTCATTGGATTAGGCAAATCAGATTTTTTAGCCGTGGGAGAAATAAAGTGCAATTTCATGACGACATGATCGCCGCCATTGGAAATACGCCTTTAATTAAGCTGAAAAAGGCCTCTGAAGAGACCGGCTGCACGATTTTGGGCAAAGCCGAGTTTATGAACCCCGGCCAATCCGTTAAAGACCGTGCTGCCCTGTTCATTATTCGCGACGCAGAAGCCAAAGGCCTGCTGAAACCGGGCGGCACGATTGTCGAAGGCACAGCAGGAAATACAGGCATTGGCATTGCGCTGGTCGCCAATGCGCTTGGCTATAAATCCGTCATTGTTATTCCTGAAACGCAAAGCGATGAAAAAAAGGACATGTTGCGTTTGGCCGGAGCTGAATTGATTGAAGTGCCGGCCGTTCCTTATGCCGATGACAATAATTACATCAAATATTCCGGCCGATTGGCCGCTGAATTGGCCGAAAAAAACGAAAACGGTGCGGTTTGGGCCAATCAGTTCGACAATGTCGCCAACCGGCAGGCGCATATTGAGACGACGGGGCCGGAAATTTGGCGTCAAACCGACGGCAAGGTAGATGGCTTCACCTGCGCCATTGGCACGGGCGGCACTTTGGCCGGAACGGGCATTTATTTGAAAGAGCAAAACAGCGACATCCGTATCGCCGCCGCCGACCCGATGGGCGCAAACATGTATCACTGGTTCAAAAGCGGTGAGCTGAAATCGGAAGGCACATCAATCACTGAGGGTATCGGGCAAGGCCGCGTCACTGCCAATATTGAAGGCGCACCGATTGATGACGCCTATCAAATTGACGATGCCGAAGCGCTGCCGATTGTCTTTGACCTTTTGAAAGATGAGGGGCTGTGCCTCGGCGGCTCAAGCGGCATCAATATAGCCGGTGCCATGCATATGGCAGCCGATTTGGGAGCCGGCCATACTATTGTGACCATTCTTTGCGACTATGGCACGCGCTATCAATCGAAATTGTTCAACCCTGCGTTTTTGAAGGAGAAGGGTCTGCCCTATCCTGACTGGCTGTAATGACGAGACTGCAAACCATTGTCACCCATCTCGCTATGGAAGCCCCCTTGCCTGTCGCTTCCGGCGAAATTGTTTGGCCGGAGGGCATCAGCTTTCAGCATGAGCCCAGCATAGCGCTTGATGATTATCGCGCGCTTTACGACATGGTCGGGCGGCGCTGGCATTGGGTTAATCGGCGTCATCTTGATGACCGCCAATTGGCGGCGCTTATTCACCATCCGGCGACTGAGATTTTTGTTTTGCGGCGCGAAGGAAAACCCATCGGCTATGTCGAACTGAATTTCAAATTATTTCCACAAGTCGAGATTGTTTTCTTCGGTCTTGTGGAAAGCGAAATCGGCAACGGCCTTGGCCCGCACATGATGAAGCGCAGCATGCAAATCATTAGAGAGCGCGACCCTAAAAAAGTCATTATTCAGACCTGTACACTCGACCATCCGGCGGCCTTGAAACTTTATCAACGCTCCGGCTTTGCCGCTTATAAGCGCAAGCAAGTGGAGATCATTGACGATTAATGCGTCAGCACTTGGCTGAGGAACAGTTGGGTGCGTTCATTTTCAGGATTGGAGAAAAACGCTTCCGGCGCATTTTCTTCGACAATCTCACCCTCATCCATAAATATAACGCGATCAGCCACTTGTCGGGCAAAGCCCATCTCATGCGTCACGCACAGCATGGTCATGCCTTCATTGGCCAGCTCCACCATCACATCCAGCACTTCCTTAATCATTTCAGGGTCAAGCGCCGAGGTCGGTTCATCAAACAGCATGATGCGCGGGTTCATACAAAGCGCGCGCGCAATGGCGACGCGCTGCTGCTGGCCACCCGATAGCTGGCCGGGATATTTATCCGCTTGGTCAGGAATACGCACGCGCTCCAGCAATTCGCGCGCCAGCGTCTCGGCTTCAGCTTGTGATTTTTGCTGCACCCAAATCGGTGACAAAGTGCAGTTTTCCAGCACCGTCATATGCGGAAACAGATTAAATTGCTGAAACACCATGCCGACATTGGATCGGATTTCCTCAAGGTTCTTCAGCGAGCCGTCAAGCGTCACGCCCTCCACCTCAATTTCGCCCTCTTGATGCGCCTCAAGCCGATTGATGCAGCGAATGAGGGTCGACTTGCCGCTGCCCGAAGGCCCACAAATGACAGTCTTCTCACCCGCCGCCACATTCAAATCAATATCGCGCAGCACATGAAAATTGCCGAACCATTTGTTCATTTTATTGATGCGGATGACGGGGTCACTCATGAGCTTGTCCTGTCGGTTGAAAGATGGTTTTCCATAAAGATTGAATAGCGCGACATGGCAAAACAGAAAAGCCAGAACACGGCACCGGCAAACACATAGCCGGTAATATGTGTCTCCGGCGTCGCCCAGCTGGCATCGGTGAAATGCAATTGCACAATGCCCAGCAAATCAAACAAGCCGACAATCAACACCAAAGTCGTGTCCTTAAACAGGCCGATAAATGTGTTCACAATGCCGGGAATGACCAGCTTGAGCGCTTGCGGTAAAATAATGAGGTGGGTAGTTTTCCAATAGCCGAGGCCGAGCGCCGCCGCCGCCTCATATTGCCCCTTCGGAATGGCTTGCAGTCCGCCGCGTACCACTTCCGCCATATAAGCCGATGAGAACAGCGCCACGCCGATAAGACAGCGCACCAGCTTGTCGAAATTGATACCATCAGGCAGAAACAGCGGCAGCATGACGCTGGCCATAAACAAGACGGTAATGAGCGGCACACCGCGAAATATCTCGATAAAGCCGATGCACAAAGCGCGCACAATCGGCAGGTCGGAGCGGCGACCCAGTGCCAGCAAAATGCCGAGCGGCAGCGAGGCCACAATGCCGGTAATAGCGACAACCAGCGTCACCAACAGACCGCCCCAATCGGTTGTATCGACCGTCGCCAGTCCCAGCATGCCGCCATTCAACATGATGAAAGCAAATATCGGATAAAACCCGAGCAGATAAATCATATTGGCGCGCTTAAAGCCGACATTCGGCATCAGCATGGGTATCAGCCCGATAAGGCCGGAGAGAAACACCAAATCGACACGCCAGCGTTCAGCATCAGGATAACGGCCATAGATGAACTGGCCGAATTTCGCTTCGATAAATGGCCAACACGCACCCTGCACCTCTTTCAGGCAGGCGGTGCGGTCATCGCCGGTAAAACTGGCATCAATAATCGCCCAGCCGAATATCGCTTCGACGACATAGACAACCAGCGTGAATGCCAAAAGCGTCAGTGCCGTATCCAACTTGGTGGCGAAAAGGTTGGCGCGCGCCCATGCAACAAAGCCCACCGTATTCGATGGCGCGGGGCGCGGGGCTGTCGGCGTCCAACTGCTCATGATTTCTGTCCCACAAGCGCAATGCGCGCATTATATCGGTTCATGGCAAAAGAAGTGAGCAGGCTCAGCGTCAGATAAATCATCATGGTAATGAATATGATTTCGACCGCTTGGCCGACCTGCGTTAGCGTCGTGCCTGCGAACACGGAGACGATATCGGGATAGGCAATGGCGACCGCCAAGGATGAATTTTTGGTCAGATTGAGATATTGGCTGGTCAATGGCGGAATGATGACGCGCAGCGCTTGCGGAATGACCACCAGCCGCAACGCCGTATTATCCGGAAGCCCGAGTGCCGCCGCCGCTTCGCGCTGGCCTTTTGAGACAGATTGAATGCCAGCGCGGACAATCTCGGCGATAAACGCCGCCGTGTAGAGGCTGAGCGCCAAAAGCAGCGCGACAAATTCAGGAATGACGGTGATGCCGCCGCGAAAGTTAAAACCCTTAAGGGCCGGAATATCGAAACTGAACGGCACGCCGCCCAATAGTGCCGCGAAAGCCAGCGATGCCATAGCAATCATCGACACCGGTCTCCATATGGATTGCGCCGTGCCGTCAGCCAAACGCAAAAGTCGGGCACGGCGGCGCAGCCAAAAATAAGCGGTGGTGCTGACAGCCAAGGCCGCGCCATACCACCATGCGGCGGCGGTCATTTCCAGAGCCGGAACAACAATGCCGCGATTGCTCAGAAATACCGCATCGCCCAGCGACACGGCTTTGCGCGGGCTGGGCAAATTACGCAGCACGCCGAAATACCAAAACATGATTTGCAACAGCAGCGGCACATTGCGGAAAATTTCCACATAGACCATCGCCGTTTTATTGACCAACCAATTGCTCGACAGGCGCGCCACGCCAAGCACAAAACCGAGAACCGTTGCCAAACCAATGCCAAGCACCGACACCAAAAGCGTGTTCAAAAGCCCGACCGTCAGCACCCGCGCAAAACTGCTGTCTTCGGAGTACTCAATCAGCGTTTGGTTAATGCCGAACCCGGCGCGCTCCGACAAAAACCCGAAGCCGGAATTAATGTTCTGCCGCTCCAAATTGCTTTGCACATTGGCAACCAGCCAAACCATGGCCAGCACCAAAGCACCGAGCACCAACGCCTGCAAAAGCACATCACGGCGCAGCAATTTTAACGTCAGCGTGTTGATGGTCAGCTCCTAACGAATGGGCGGTGCATATTGCAAACCGCCATCGGTCCACAGCGCATTATAACCGCGCTTAATGCCGAGCGGTGTATTGATGCCGACATTGCGTTCAAAAATTTCACCATAATTGCCGACCTGCTTGACCGCTTGGAAAGCCCAATCGGCCGGAATGCCGAGATTGGCCCCAAATGTGCCGTCTTTACCAAGCAAGCGTTTGACGGAAGGGTTGGTCGAATTGCCCATGGAGACGATGTTTTTGGATGTCACCCCCAATTCCTCTGCCGCGACAGTGGCGTAATGCACCCAAGCGATAATATCACCCCAGACATTATCACCCTGCCGCACG
>RFZE01000073.1 GCA_009920875.1 Alphaproteobacteria bacterium
GAATATAAGCCTCAGCCTTAAACTTGGTGTGCGGGGTAATCGACCCCGGCGCACACAAAACCTGACCGCGCTCAACTTCTTCGCGCTTCGTGCCACGCAGCAATACACCGACATTGTCACCCGCCTCACCGCTATCAAGCAGCTTGCGGAACATTTCAACACCCGTGCAGGTGGTGGTCGCCGTGTCTTTAATGCCGACAATCTCAATATCGTCACCAACATTGATGATACCGCGCTCAACACGACCGGTCACAACCGTACCGCGACCCGAAATCGAGAACACATCTTCAATCGGCATCAAGAAAGGCTGATCCTTCGGACGCTCAGGCTGCGGGATATAAGCATCAACTTCAGCCATCAGCGCCAAAATCGCTTCTTTACCGATATTGTCATCACGACCTTCAAGCGCTGCCAAAGCAGACCCCTTAACAATCGGAATATCATCGCCAGGGAACTCATAAGAAGACAAAAGCTCACGCACTTCCATCTCAACAAGCTCGAGAAGCTCTTCATCGTCAACCTGGTCAACTTTGTTCAAAAACACAACCAGCGCCGGAACACCAACCTGACGCGCCAACAAAATATGCTCGCGCGTTTGCGGCATCGGGCCATCGGCTGCATTCACAACCAAAATAGCGCCATCCATTTGCGCCGCACCGGTAATCATGTTCTTCACATAGTCAGCGTGACCGGGGCAATCAACATGCGCATAGTGACGACCATCCGTCTCATACTCAACATGCGCCGTCGAAATCGTGATACCACGCTCTTTTTCCTCAGGTGCCTTATCAATGTCAGAGTAATCTGAAAACTCAGCACCACCGGCCTCAGCCAGAACCTTCGTAATCGCCGCCGTCAACGTCGTCTTACCATGGTCAACGTGACCAATCGTGCCAATGTTGCAGTGCGGCTTAGTCCGCTCAAACTTCTCTTTCGACATCTTCGTTCCTCTTTACCCAGTGCTTTTAGAGGCCGACTTACCGCCTATCGGCGGTTCGCTGGCGCAAGGCGCACTAAGCAATAAATTGCTAAGTGCTTTTAGCGTGGTGGAGGGAGTTGGATTCGAACCAACGTAGGCATAGCCAACGGGTTTACAGCCCGTCCCCTTTAGCCACTCGGGCATCCCTCCGCCCTAAGAGTTGTAAAATCCAAATTCCGCAGAAATCTGCCATTTTACAAATAATCGCAAGCACAAAAGCCCGTCCGCTAACTCCATTTTCTTACGAAAACCAGTCCAGCGACGGAACGATTGCACTGCAATGTCAACAGCCTTATAAGGAATTGCATGGCCAAGCGCAAGCACAAGAATCCTCATAAAGACAGAAAAACTCTAGCAGATTCGTCACAGCTGTATATCTATGGCAGCCATGCTGTGCGCGCAGCAGTGGATAACCCTCAGCGACATATCAAAAACCTCTATTTGACCGAAAATGCAGCGCACGAGCTGGCGGAAACGCTGGCAAAGCGCAACATTCAGGCGCAAATAAGCAAACCGCAGAAATTGGCGTCGCTTTTGCCGCCGGATGCGGTTCATCAGGGTATGGTGTTGGAAACCGCAACTCTGCCCGAACCGGATTTGGCCGATTTGGCCGCTTCGGGCAAATTATTATTGCTGCTCGACCAAGTTTCAGACCCGCGCAATGTCGGGGCTATTTTGCGCGCCGCCGCTGTATTTGGCGCCGGCGGCATTATTCTGCCGCGCCGCAACAGCCCACCGCCATCCGGAGCCTTAGCTAAAACCGCCTCCGGCGCGTTGGAAGTGGTCCAGATGTTGCCGGTGACCAATTTGGCGCGCGCTTTGGAAACGCTGCACAAGGCGGGATATATGAGTGTGGGGCTTGATGAGCGCGGCGATACGCTGATTGGCAATGTGCCGAAAGACAGGCCCTTGGCCGTGGTGATGGGGGCGGAAGGCCCCGGTCTGCGCCGCCTGACCCGCGAAACTTGCGATATGCTGGCGCGCCTGCCGGTCGCTCATGATGCCGGATTTGCCACGCTCAATGTGGCAACGGCGACCGCCGTCACGCTTTATGCGCTGAAAAATTAGAGCTTATAATAATTAGAGTTTATTATGCGCGCCGTCGCACAGAGGCGATTTACCGGTTGCTTTGCAGCCGCAAAAATAAACCTCGCCATCTTTGTCGGCCTCATAAAGCACAGGCTCGAAGCCGGTATCTTTGTGCTTGCCATCGCAAAAGGGCTGGTTTTCCGACTTGCCGCAGCTGCACCAGAAATAGCGCTTACCGGCTTTCACTTCAGTTTTATATGGCGCTTTTTGCGGACATTCAGCTTGGCTCATGGTTTTCTCCTCAGTTGCGATAAAAAGCATATGACCTTGCCGCCCCGCCGCGCAACAAAAAAGCCCCGCCATTTCTGACGGGGCTTTAGGTTTTTGATTGGGCCGCGACTATTGCAGGTTCTCAATAATCGTGACATTGGCCATGCCGCCGCCTTCACACATCGTCTGCAAACCGTATTTGCCGCCTTTGCGCTTCAGCGCGCTGACCAAAGTTGCCATCAGCTTGGTGCCGGAGCCGCCAAGCGGATGACCCAGCGCGATGGCGCCGCCATGCACATTGATTTTCTCGCCATCAACACCAAGCTCTTTGCAATAAGCCACCGGCACGGACCCGAAAGCCTCATTGACTTCGAACAGATCAATATCATCAACCGACAATCCGGCTTTATCCAAAGCACGCTTGGTGGCGGGGATGGGAGCTTCCAGCATAATGACCGGATCGTGACCCATGACCGACAAATGGATGATTTTGGCCAAAGGCTTTACATTGAGTTTTTTCAAACCCTCTTCATTGACAATCATCACGCCTGACGCGCCGTCGCAAATCTGGCTGGACGATGCGGCGGTAATGACCCCGCCCTCGGCCAGCAGCTTGACGCCCTGAATGCCCTCAAGGCTGGCGTCGAAGCGAATGCCCTCATCGACTTTATGAATCTCTTTTTCGCCATCCTCATTGGTCACTTCAATCGGCACGATTTCTTCATCGAAAGCACCGGCTTGCGTCGCCGCAATGGCGCGCTCATGACTGCGATAGGCGTAAGCGTCAATCTCGTCTTTAGTCAGCTCATATTTTTTGGCGACCATTTCGGCACCGGCAAATTGGCTGAACTGCACATCGGGATAACGCTTTTGCATGGCTTCAGAGACATAAAAGCCATGGCCTTCTTTAAACGGCAAAGAAATATTCAAACCCATCGGCACATTGGTCATGCTCTCAACACCGGCGGCGATGACGCAATCCATTGTGCCTGACATCACGGCTTGTGCTGCAAAATGGATGGATTGTTGCGACGAACCGCATTGGCGGTCAACCGATGTGGCCGGCACGCTTTCCGGCAGGCGCGATGACAACACCGCATTACGACCGATATTGGCCGCTTGCTGGCCGACTTGGGTGACGCAGCCCATGATCACGTCTTCGACCATTTCAGGGTCTGCGCCTGAACGGTCGAGCAATTCGTCAATGACTTTGCCTGCCAAATCGGCCGGATGCCATTCTTTCAGCTTACCGTCGCGGCGACCACCGGCGGTGCGCCCCACGGCAACAATATATGCTTCAGCCATATCTATCTCCCTTGAATAAATGAGCTGGCGAGAAGCTACCAAATGAAATAATGGCGCGACAAGTTAATTTTGATTGCACTCTTTTCAGCCGTGCGTAACATGACGACAGAAATTTCAAGGGAGAAAGACATGAAAACCCGTATCACTGAACTTTTCGGCATTGAGCATCCGGTCATTCAAGGCGGCATGCACCATGTCGGCTTTGCCGAAATGGCGGCTGCCGTTTCAAACGCCGGTGGCCTCGGCATCATTACCGGCCTGACGCAAAAGTCGCCGGAAGATTTGGCCGATGAAATCGCCAAATGCAATGACATGACCGACAAGCCGTTCGGCGTGAACTTGACCTTCTTGCCGGGCTTCGCCAATCCCGATTATCCGGGCTATATCGAGGCGATTATTGCGGGCAATGTGCGCATTGTCGAAACCGCCGGTCGCAGCCCCGAGCAATATATGCCGCTGATGAAAGAGGCCGGTATTAAAGTCATCCATAAATGCACCTCGGTGCGCCACTCTTTGAAAGCCGAGCGCATTGGTTGCGATGCCGTGTCGGTTGACGGTTTTGAGTGCGGTGGTCACCCCGGTGAAGATGATATTCCGAACATGATTTTGCTGCCGCGCGCGGCCGAAGAATTGTCCATTCCGTTTGTCGCCTCAGGCGGCATCGGTAATGCCCAACAACTGGTCGCCGCTTTGGCGCTGGGTGCTGACGGCGTCAATATGGGCACGCGCTTCATCGCCACCAAAGAAGCTCCGGTGCACCAAAACGTCAAAGAGGCGCTGGTCGGCGCGTCTGAATTGGACACCACGCTGATTATGCGCCCGCTGCGCAACACCGAGCGCGTGCTGAAAAATGATGCGGTCACGCGCATTCAGGAAAAGGAAAAAGAGCTCGGCGAGAACATCCAAATCAATGACATTATGGATGAGGTTGCCGGCGTGTATCCGAAAATCATGAGCGATGGCGATATGGATGCCGGCGCTTGGTCATGCGGCATGGTCGCCGGTCTCATTCACGATATCCCGAGCTGCGATGAGCTGGTCGGCGGCATGGTGAAAGAAGCCGAAGAGATTATCGCCAAACGTCTGGCTGCATTCGCGGCTTGATTTTATTTTGCGGCAGGCTTGGCCTAATGGCCCGCGCCGCAAAACGGGCCGCCATCTGCTAACGCAGATCGACGCATGATAAAAATTTGAAGGCCCTGCTCTCACGAGCGGGGCTTTTCTCATCACGTCGCCGTGCTTGCCCTAAGGCGTAACTATATTAAAATCATTCGGGAACTCGTCGAGGCGGCTGAACACTTTCATCAGTGCCAGCGGGTTGCCGCCGACTTTCACATTGCCCTTGACGATTTCCTTCGGAAAGCTGGTGGCTCCCAGCGCCACTTGGTTGAACATGGCGCGTGTCAGCGTCAGCGTCGCATCGGCGTTTTTATCCTGCTTGTTCGGAATATTGTTGAGCACGCTATTGTCGAGCGAAAGGACAAACTGCTCTTTCGTATCGGTGAAGTCGAGATTGATTTTCACCTGCAAATCATCCGCCCCTTCAGGGTTGAAGCGCACCGCCATAAAGTCGAGGAACATGGAGGTCGGCACATTCGACACCATATCGGGGCTGGCTGTGCGCGCGCCACGCGCCACATCTACGCCCTCGCGCAATTCTTTGGCGCCGGTGAGGTAGAAGTTACGCCATGGCCCGCTTTCCGCCTGATAGCCCATTTGCTCATAAGCATCGGCCAGCAGCGCACGCGCTTCTTTTTTCTTCGGATGGGCGAAGACATAATGGTTCAGCAATTCCGCCGCCCAGCGATAATCACCCTTTTGCATGGCGTGTTTGGCATGGCGCATCAGCCCGTCCGGCCCGCCTGCCAAATTCATATAATTGCGCGCGCGGCGCTCCGGCGTCAGCGGGTTCAAATTGGCCGGCACACCGTCAAAATAACCGAGATAGAAATTATAAACGGCGCGCACATTATGGCTCACCGTGCCGTAATAATCGCGATTGTAAAACTCCTGCGCCAAGGATGGCGGCAGATCCAGCATGTTGGAAATCTCGGTCGCCGTATGACCGTGATTCATCAGCCGCACCGTCTGGTCGTGCATGAAGCGATACATATCGCGCTGCTTGGCGATATAGTCATATCCCGCTTCGCGACCCCAACGCGGCCAATGGTGCGAACCGAATACCAAATCCATGCGGTCGCCGAACAGCTCCAACATATCGGTGAGATGGCGCGACCAAATCAGCGCATCGCGTGTCTTCGCGCCGCGCGGCGTATAAAGATTGTGCATCACGCCATTGACTTCCTCAGCCACGCATAGCGCGTTCCATTTCGGCAGATAGAACACAAACTCGGCCGGCGCTTCCGCCCCCGGGGTCAGTTGAAACTCAATCTCCACTCCGTCCAGCACCAGCTTTTGGCCGGTCGCGGTGATATCATCGGTCGGGGTCAGCAAGGTGATGGAACCAAAGGCCACGCCCTTGCCCAGCCCGCTATCAATCGCCCCTTGCGGGGTGCGCTCCAGCAAATTGCCGAACATATAACCGGCGCGGCGGCTCATCGCATTGCCGGCAATGACGTTTTCGCTGGTCACTTCTTTGACGAAATGCTCGGGCGCGATAAAGCGAATGCGCCCGCTCGCCAAATCATCTTCATCGGCCAACGCGCGAATACCGGCAAAATGGTCGGCATGGCTGTGCGTCGCCAAAATGGCTTTGACGGGGCGCTTGCCGAAATGGCTATCGACCAGCTTCATCGCCGCATCCATGGTTTCGGTGGCGGTCAGCGGGTCAACCACAATCCAGCCCGTATCGCCCTTGATGAAAGTCACATTGGCGAGGTCATAGCCGCGCACTTGGTAAATGCCCTCGGTCACCTCAAACAAGCCGTGAATGGCATTCAGGCGTGCTTGCCGCCACAGGCTGGGGTTCACCGTGTCGGGACGCGCGCCGTCGAGATATTCGAGATTGGTCATGTCCCAGACCACGCGGCCGGTCGCGTCTTTAATCACCAGCGCTTCGGGTTGGGCCAATTGTCCGCGCGTCGCCAGCTTGAAGTCTTCCGTGTTTTCAAACGGCAGGCGGTCGAGCACTTTTTCATGCGCCGCTTTGGTTGCAGCACTTGGAACTTTGGCCGTCAAATCGGCGGCTACGGCATTGGTGTTAAGCGATGTGCCGATAAATGCGGCAGCCAGCCACAGTTTTGTATTCTCCATAATATCCCCCCCGAATTATTCAGCAGCAATCCAATTGTCGCGCAGCTCTTTCTTCAAATCGCTTACATATTTATTGAAGTCAATCTGAATCGTATGCCGTTCGCTATCATAATAATGGCCGAGATAAACCTTCTCATCGGCAATGATGGTCTTTTCCATCGCCGCATCATCGGGCATGGCATAATTTCCGGCCAGCACATTGGCGATGAATTTCGATTGCTGCTCGGCCAAATTAACCAAAGTCGGCAGCGGTTGCGCCAGTCCGACAAAAAACAAATTGCGCCAGCCCGGTTTCACCATGCGGCGATAGAGCG
>RFZE01000074.1 GCA_009920875.1 Alphaproteobacteria bacterium
ATATTCAAAAAGAACAGATAAGGCGATGGGTTGACGCGGCGCAGCGAGCGATAAAGGTCAAAGGGCGGCAGGTCGAAATCAATGTTGAAGCGCTGGCTCAATACGACCTGAAACACGTCACCCGCTTCAATATATTCTTTGCCTTTTTCAACCATGTGGAAATAAGCGTCTTGGCTCATATTTGATTGCGGTGCGGCAAATTCATTCGGTGGGGAAATAGGCGCATCGGGCAGGGCCGTGCGCAGTTTCTCTTCCGCCGCTTCAAGCCGTGCCAGCGCATTATCATAAGCCTCATCGGCTGACGAGGCATCGGTGCGCACGGCGGTTACCAAGCGAATATTGTCTGTCACGCTGTCAAATACGGCGATGAGCGTCGGGCGCATAAACAGGCAGTCAGGCACCTGCATGACATCGGGATTGCTGTCGGGCAAGTCTTCCATGTGCCGCACCATGTCATAAGCCATATAGCCGAACACACCGGCTGACATGGGGGCAAGGCCTTCAGGCACGTCGAGGCGCGACTCGGCCAACACGGAGCGCAGCGCGTCGAGCGGCGCGCCGTCCATGGCAGAGAAGCTATCAAGATTGTCCAATGCTGTGCGATTGATTTCAGGCTGTCCGTCGCTGACCCGAAACAGCAAATCCGGCGCGAGGCCAATCATCGAATAGCGCCCGCGAATATCGCCGTCTTCGACAGACTCCAAAAGAAAGCTGAAATCCTCACCGCCCGATAATTTCAGATAGGCGGCAACCGGCGTCTCCAAATCGGCAATCAACTCTGTCCAGACAAGCTGTGCCGTGCCGTCAGCATAGGCCGCGGCAAAGGTTGCGCGGTCCGGCGTAGCTGCTGTCATCGGGTCACCAATTCGCGCGTCGCGAGATTGAGATTGGTTTCATTTATCGAAATGCCATAATTGTCTTGCAAGCTAAGCACAAATTGATTGGTCAAATCTGCGTGATATTTGCGCTGCTCGCCTTCAAAGATAATATCTCGGGCGGCGCTGTCGCTTGCTTCAGCCTCGATGATGTCGGCAACTTGCATGACGATAATCTCGCCGCCAAAGCCGACACCGGCCCAGGCAAATTCATCTTTTCCAACATTAAAGAGCCGTGTCACGGCTTCCTCTGAAAACGTGTCATTGGAGATTTGGCGCGTCATCGGCTCAGAAACCAAAGGCTTGCGCTCGAAGCCCTCTGCTGCCGCCTTAAAGCTGCCGGTCTCATTGCCGACTTTGACCATATGCTCGGCCATTGCTTGCAACAATTTACTGCGCTCATCGACTTTCCATTCGGCCGTCACGGCCTCGCGCACATCTTTCAATGGCGGCACAATGGTCGGTGTAATCTCATTCAGGCGAAGCCAAATAAACGTGCCGTCTTCCATTTCCTGCATGGGAATATCTTCACCGATTGCGCTGTCAAACAACAAGCCGGCAAGCGCCTCATAGCGCGCCAGCAAAGCCAGCTGCGTGCCATTAATGGCTTTCCCATTATTGGCAATATTGTCGATTTTTATGACATCTAGGTCAAAACGCTGACCGATATTTTCAAGCGTTTCGCCACCGGCCAGTTCGTCTTCCACGGTTTCCGTGAAGGCCAGCATGTCTTCCAATGCGCGGTCATAAATAATGCGCTGGCGCAGTTGGTCCTCGACCGCTTCAAGCGGCAGCACAGAGCCGGGCTTGATATCGCGCACGCGCAGCACGACATAACCCAGCGGCCCTTCAATGACCTCGCTGACTTCGCCTTTTTCCATGGCAAAGGCGGTGTCGGCCAAATCGGCGGAAATCATGTCGCCACGCTTGACCTCACCGAGGTCTGAATTGTCTAAAGTCTGGCCAACGGCGTCGACGATTTCGACAAAGGGCACGCCTTCACCAATGAGCTTGCGGGCTTCTTCGGCTTCCGTATCGTCTGATAAAACAAGCTGGTCTATTTTGCGGGTTTCTTCCACTGTGAAGTCGCTCATTGACAGTTCATATTCTTCTTTCAGCGTCGCATCATCGATTGAAATGAGTTCGGCAAAGCGCGCCGGTGAGACGACCAGCGCATCACCGGAGCGGGTTTCCGGCTGAGCGAAACGCAGCTTCGTCTCATTGAAGAATGTTTCCAATTCTTCGTCTGTCGGCTCGCCGGTATCGTCGGTCTGTTCCAGCGTTAAAATCATATAATTGGCAATGCGGCGCTCAAGAAAATGCTTGTAAAGGCTTTCAACCAATAATTCAGGCACGAGGCCGCGATCAATGCTTGCTTCCGTCAATTGGTTAATCATGTGGAAGCGGCGCTGGTCTTCAACAAAGAGTTTTTCGTTCAAGCCGTTTTGCGACAGCACGGCGCGAAAAGTCGGCTCATCAAATTGGCCGTTAACGCCTGCGAAGCTGGGATCTTCCAAAATGGAGCGGGCAATCGCATCATCACTGAAGCCGAGGCCCAAATCTTCTGCCGCCTCATGCAAAGCTGCGCTGCCCATCATATTGGTCAAAACCCGTTGTGAAATGCCGAGATTGGCAGCGTCGGCAGCGGATAGCGTCGTGCCGAGCTGGCGCGAAAAGTCGCGCGTTGCCTGCACATAGCGGATTTGAAACTCTTGGCGCTCAATTTTTTTGTTACCGACGGAAGCGATTTCACTATTTGAAAAGCCGGTAAACGTATCGGCAATACCCCATAGGCCAAAGGCAATGACAAGCAGGCCAATCAGAAGGATGCCGAGCACGCCGCTGGCTTTACTGCGCAGGAATTTAAGCATTTTGTCTTTCGCTTTCTGGCGGAATTCGCCGCTATATTTCGGCGGCATCATAGTGTGCTGTGCCGCTTGTCGCAAGCGGGTGAAAGGGTTAAACAGACACAGATTAAATTCCGGGAGAGAAACATGGCAAAGCGAATTTCGACGCCAAAAATCAAAGCACTTGTGGCCGGTAATTGGAAAATGAACGGCACCGGCAGGCAGCTTGGGGAAGTGAGCAAGTTGGTGACCGCCGTAAATCGCAAAAAGCCGAGCGCCGATGTCATGATTTGCCCGCCAGCGACATTGTTATCACGTATGGCTGCTTTGAAGCCGAAAGGCGTTGCGCTGGGCGGGCAAGATTGCAATGCCGATATTGAAGGCGCGCATACCGGCGATATTTCGGCTGAAATGCTGAAAGATGCCGGTGCAAGAGCGGTGATTGTCGGCCATTCCGAGCGCCGCGCCGACCATGGTGAAAGTGACAAAGCGGTGCGCGCCAAAGTGGAAGCCGCGCATCGCGCCGGTTTGATGGCCATTATGTGCGTTGGCGAAAGCTTGAAGCAGCGCAAAGCGGGCGAAACACTGAAAATCGTGCAAGCGCAATTGCGTGGCTCATTGCCTGCCGTATGCACGGCCAAAAACACGGTAATTGCCTATGAGCCGGTCTGGGCTATCGGCTCGGGATTGACCCCAACGGTCGCGCAGGTTGAAGAAGTTCACGCCGCATTGCGCAAAGCTCTGATGCGCCGTTTCGGCGATGAAGGCGCGAAAATGCGTATTCTTTATGGCGGATCGGTGAAACCCGCCAATGCGACTGAATTAATGTCCGTTCCGAATGTCAATGGCGCGCTGGTTGGCGGCGCGAGCCTGAAAGCAAAAGACTTTTATGGGATTTTGCAGGCCTATTGCTAGTTCTTGTCGGGGGCTATGCTGCTTGGCGCGAAACGGGCGCGGTGCAATCGCTCGCCGGCAAACCATTCGCATGCAATCAGGCCGCGAAAGGTTATATCAATGACCGTCATTTGCGGGCCGCCTGATTTCAAGCGAATTATATCACCGCTTTGCAGTCCGAGCGGATTGGGTGGCGGCGGCATGGAGCCGAGTAATTCTTCAATGAGCTGTGACATGGCCTCTTCCTTAACAGCCTTGCTTGTCTCATAAAAAGGTTAAACTGACGTAAATGGGCAAAGCCTAACCTAGCGTTGCCAAACAGCAACAAACATCAATAAGGCCGTTTGCTTTTCACTCTTAAACGCGCTATACCGCGCGCAAGTTAGACGGAGAAACCCATGACCACCATTCTTTTGGTTGTTCATTTGATGGTCGCAGTGGCGATGATTGTGCTCGTATTGTTGCAACGCTCTGAGGGCGGGGCGCTGGGCATTGGCGGCGGTGGCGATGGCATGATGAGTGCGCGCGGGCTGGGCAATGCCATGACACGGGCAACCGCCATTTTGGCCGGTGTGTTTTTCCTGACCTCTATCGGTTTGACCGTGCTGGGCACAATGGAAAATCGTTCTTCCGTGCTTGACGGTGTTATTGAGACGGATGGCCCGTCGTCAAATACGCCTTTGGCACCGGCTCCTGTGCTGCCTGATTTGCCGAGCAGCGATCTGCCGACCCCTGAATAAGAATTTTTGTTAATAAGCTTTTGATTCGCGCTTTTCGACTCGCGCGAATCGATTCCCCTGTGTATTTTTAACTCCCATGGCGCGATATATTTTCATCACCGGCGGCGTGGTTTCATCACTCGGAAAAGGCTTGGCTTCTGCGGCTTTGGGCGCTCTTCTACAGGCCCGCGGCTATAAGGTGCGGCTGCGCAAACTTGACCCTTATTTGAATGTCGATCCGGGCACCATGTCGCCTTACCAGCACGGTGAGGTTTATGTGACCGATGATGGGGCCGAGACCGATTTGGATTTGGGCCATTATGAACGCTTCACCGGCGTGCCCGCCTCGCGCGGTGACAATGTCACCACAGGTCAGATTTATCGCGATATTTTGGCGAAGGAACGGCGCGGTGATTATCTGGGCGGCACGGTGCAGGTTATTCCGCATGTCACGGATGCGATTAAGGCGTTTGTGCAAAGCGATGTGGACGATGTTGATTTCGTGCTGTGCGAGATTGGCGGCACGGTCGGCGATATTGAAGCGCTGCCGTTTTTCGAGGCCATTCGCCAGTTAAATAATGATTTACCGCGTGGGCGCTCCATCTTCGTGCATCTCACACTCTTGCCCTATATATCCGCGGCCGGTGAAATGAAAACCAAGCCGACGCAGCACTCGGTGAAGGAATTGCGTTCCATCGGTATTCAGCCGGATATTTTGCTGTGCCGCTGCGACCGCCCGATACCGGAAGGTGAGAAAAAGAAAATCGGCCTGTTTTGTAATGTCCGCGAGTCGTCCGTGATTGAGGCGCAAGATGTCGACAGCATTTACGCCGTGCCGCATGCCTATCACGCGGAAGGGCTTGATGTGGAAGTGCTGAGCGCGTTCGGCATTCAAGACGCGCCGCCGCCCGATTTGAGCGTGTGGGACGAGGTGATGACAGCGGTGCGCGAGCCGGAAGGCGAGGTTACCATTGCCGTGGTCGGCAAATATACCGAGTTGAAAGACGCCTATAAATCGCTGATTGAAAGCCTGCAGCATGGCGGCATTGCCAATAATGTGGCGGTCAATATTGAGTGGATGGACAGCCAGATATTCGAGCGCGAAGATGCGGCCTCTTACCTTGAAAAGGTAAACGGCATTTTGGTGCCGGGTGGCTTTGGCGAGCGCGGCGCGGAAGGCAAGATTGCCGCCGCCAATTTTGCGCGCACCCGCAATGTGCCGTATTTCGGTATTTGTTACGGCATGCAAATGGCGGTGCTGGAAGCGGCGCGCAATATGGCCGGTGTGCGCGATGCCGTGTCCAGCGAGTTCGGGCGCACCGGCACCAAGCTGGTCGGTCTGATGACCGAATGGGCCGATGGCGAAACGCTGCAAAAGCGCGGCATTGACGGCGATATGGGCGGCACCATGCGGCTCGGCGCATTTGAGGCTTATCTGAAAGAAGACAGCCGCGTGGCCGAGATTTACGAAACGCGCGTGATTTCCGAGCGCCATCGCCACCGCTATGAAGTCGATATGGGTTATCGCGAAGTGTTGGAAAATCAGGGGCTGGTTTTCTCCGGCGTGTCGCCCGATGGCGTGCTGCCCGAAATTGTCGAAATACCCGAGCATCCGTGGTATATCGGGGTACAGTTCCATCCGGAACTGAAGTCGCGGCCATTTGCGCCGCATCCGCTTTTTGCCTCATTCATTGAGGCCGCGCTGGCGCAATCGCGCCTTGTTTAGAGGACAAAATGGATACGCTCGAACTGAAAGATTACGGCATCAAAATCGGTGATGGCGAAAAACTGGTCGTTATGGCCGGATTGAATGTGCTGGAAGATGAGGGCCTCGCGCAAGAAGTGTGCGCCGAGTTGAAAGCCATTTGCGCCGAATTGGACTTGCCCTATATCTTCAAAGCCAGTTGGGACAAAGCCAATCGTTCTTCCATCACCAGCTATCGCGGCCCGGGCATGGAAGAAGGTCTGCCCATATTGGAAGCGGTGAAAGCCAAACACGGCGTGCCCGTTGTCACCGATTTGCACGAACCGGCGCAAGCCGAAGCCGTCGCCGAAATTGCCGAAGTGGTGCAACTGCCCGCTTTCCTCGTGCGGCAAACCGATTTGGTGGTCGCCACCGCGCGCGCCGTTGCTGCCAAAGGCGGCTGGCTACATGCCAAGAAAGCGCAATTCCTAGCGCCGTGGGACTGCGCCAATATCATCTCGAAATCGCGCGAAGCCGCGCCCGATGTGCAAATCATTTTGTGCGATAGGGGCACCAGCTTCGGTTACAACAATCTCGTCGTCGATATGCTGGGCATTCCGGAAATGAAAAAGCTCGGCGTGCCGGTAACGATGGACGCCACCCATGCCGTGCAATTGCCGGGTGCTGACCCGCGCACGGCAGGGGCGAGCACCGGCGGTCGCCGCGAAGGGGTTTCCGTGCTGGCGAAGTCTGCCATTGCGGCAGGGGCCAATGGCGTGTTCCTCGAATTTCACCCGCGCCCCGACGAAGCCCTGTGCGACGCACCAAGCTGCTTACCGCTGAGCGATGCGAAAGAGTTGTTGCGCACGCTTAAGGAAATTCACAGCGTCGTTTCCTAAATCATTGCGCCTTACTGCCAATTCGGTCAGACTTTCCAAAAGATAAAAGGGGAGGCGCGCGCCATGACGAAGGCAGGTTTTCTGAAATCGGGATTTGGTGAGCAAGGCCAGCTTTGGCGCATTGCGCTGGGCATGGTGCTGGCAATGCCGCCTTTGTTTTTCGATAT
>RFZE01000075.1 GCA_009920875.1 Alphaproteobacteria bacterium
AACCTATAATCGCGAAAATGTCTCATTGGTCAATTTGCGGCGCACGCCGATTGAAACCATTACCGAGACAGGCATTGAGACCAGTGATGGCGCGCGCGAATTTGACGCCATTGTCTATGCCACCGGCTTTGATGCCATGACCGGCCCGCTTTTGCGGGTTGATATTCGCGGTCGCGGCGGCAAACGCTTGGTTGATGCTTGGATTGACGGGCCGCGCAGCTATTTGGGCATTGCCATTCACGGCTTCCCCAATCTGTTCACCATAACCGGCCCGTCCAGCCCGTCGGTTCTGTCCAATATGTTGGTCTCAATCGAGCAGCATGTCGATTGGGTCAGTGATTGTATTGGCTGGATGAATGAAAACGGCAAAACCGCCATTGAGCCGTCCGATGCGGCCGAGCGCGACTGGGCCGAGCATACGGCGCATCTGGCCGGCATGACCTTATTTCCGCAAGCCGATAGCTGGTATATGGGGGCCAATGTGCCCGGCAAGCCGCGCATGTTCCTCGCCTATGTTGGCGGGGTCGGCGCTTATCGCCTGATTTGTGACCAGATTGCCGCGACCGGCTATCACGGCTTTGACGTCAATTAAACAGCGCTTCAGCTTTTGACCGGCCCGCCCGCTTCGGCCCATTCGCTGAAGCCGCCAATATTGATGACATTTTCAAAGCCCATATCTTTCATGGTCTTACCGGCAAGGGCGGCCATGCCGCCGGCCCCGCAGACCAGATAAAAGGTTTTGGCTTTGTCGAAAATCGGATTGAACATCGGGCTGTCTTCATCGGCGACAAATTCAAAAAGCCCGCGCGGGATATGATGCGCGCCGTCAATCGTACCGCTTTCGGCAATCATATATTGGTCGCGCACATCAATGAACACGGCTCCCTCATCGCTGATATGCGCCACCGCATCGGCGCCGCTGATGCGCGGCACAATGGCATTGGCTTCTTCCATATAATCCATCATTTTTTTCATCGCTTATTCCTCCCAAAGCTGTCCCATTATAGACCAGTGCGGTGGCATTGTCGCACCTTTGCGGCATATGCTTGGCAAGCCGTGCGCTTTATCCCATAGTGTGGCGCAAAGGGAGTTTCATATGGCTGACAGCGATATAGAATATGACGAACAGGATTTGGCCGCCTTTAAAGACGCGGCTGTGGCTTGGTTTGGTGAAAACACGCCGCGCGATGTTGATTTCATGCTGCCGCTGACCTTTATGGAGGTCGGCACGGATCAGCAGTTTAATTTCCTGCGCGAGTGGCAAAACAAAGTCTATGAGGCGGGCTATTTGGGCGCGCATTGGCCGAAAGAATATGGCGGTGGCGGCTTGCATCCGGCCTTTCAAGACGCGGCGACACGTGCCATGGCACAAGCGCGCACGCCGATTATGCTCAATGCCATCGGTCTGAATTGGACCGGCCCACTTCTGCTTGACCGAGGCTCGGAAGAAGAAAAGCAAAAATATATTAAGGGCATTTTGTCGGCTGAGACGATTTGGTGTCAGGGCTTTTCGGAGCCGGAAAACGGCTCTGATTTGGGCAATGCACAAACCCGCGCCGTCAAAGATGGCGATGATTATGTCATTAACGGCTCCAAAATTTGGACGACGCAGGGCAATTATGCCGATTATATGATTTTATTGGCGCGCACCAATCCTGACGCTGAAAACAAATATAAGGGGCTGAGCTTTTTCCTCGCACCGATGAAGGGTGCCGATGTGAAAGGGGGCAGCATTGAAACCGTGCCGATTAAGAAATTGACCGGCGAATATGGTTTCACGCAAACATTTTTCACTGATGCCCGCATTTCCGCCGATTGCCTGATGGGGGCGGAAGGTGAGGGCTGGCTGATTGCCATGCAGACGCTGGAATATGAACGCGGCGCACGCGCCGGTCAGGCCGGTGGCCATGTTATGATGATGTCCGACCCGAGCGATATTATCCGCCTGGCGCGCGAGGCCAAGCTTAATGGCAAACCGGCCATTGACGATCCGGCTGTGCAGGAAGAATTGGTGGCGCTGATGACCGAAGCGCGCTCTTTGGGGCTCAACAGCCGCCGCGACAAAATCCGTCCGCTGGCGCAAGACCGGCCCATGTCGCTGGCGCTCGGCTCGAAATTGGCGAGCACGGATTTTTATCAACGTCTCAACGCTTTTGCCATTACTTTGCAAGGCACGCGGGCAGCCTATTATGTCGGCGATGAAAATGCGCATGATAACGGCCTCTGGCAGCGCGGCTATTTGAACAGCTTCTCGGCGACCATTGGCGGCGGCACCTCGCAAATCCAGCGCAATATTATCGGCGAGCATGTGCTCGGCCTGCCGAAAAGCTGATAGACCCCGCACCCGACAGGAGATTACCCCATGTCCGCATTTGATAATGCCCGAATGGCGCCGCGCATCGGCCTGAGCGAAGAACAGGCGCAGCTTTTGGATATTGCCGAAAGTTTTTGCCGCGATAAATCGCCGGTCGATAAGGTGCGCGCGCTGATTGAAGAAGAGGGCGGGTTTGATGCCGCTGTGTGGCACGAGATTGCCGAACTGGGCTGGCTCGGTATTGGTGTGCCGGAAAATTATGGCGGTATCGGGCTCGGCATGGCTGAGCTTGTGCCGCTGGTTGAACATATGGGACGCAGTTTAATGAACACGCCCTTTGTGCCGACTGTCTTGGCCGCGCAGGCTGTGCTGCGCGGCGGCTCGGAAGCGCAAAAAGAGGAAGTTTTGCGGCAAATTGCGACCGGGGCGGCAGCCAGTCTGGCCTTGTGCGAAGACCATGCTGATTGGAATTTGCAAAACCTATCGGTCACTGCCAGCCTACAAGACGGCCAGCTGACATTGCGCGGTAAAAAATATCTCGTCTTACACGCCGCGGCGGCGCAATTTGTGCTCGCTTCGGTTGCCTTGGACGGGCAAGCGGCTTTGTTGCTTATCCCGGCCGATGCGCTGGCCGGTCGCATCAGCCGCGAAAAAATCATCGACGACACACAGCGCGCCTATGCGCTTGACTTGGACGGGCTCAGCTTGCCTGAAACGGCGCTCATGCCGACCGATCTGGCGGGCGATGCGCTGGCCCATATTGAGCAAGCGGGGTCGCTCTTGCTGGCCGCTGATATGTGCGGCGGGGCTTATGCGTGCATTGATTACACGCTGGATTATCTGAAAACCCGTAAGCAATTCGGTAAGCTCATCGGCTCTTATCAAGCGTTGAAACATTCCATTGTTGACGCGCATCAGGCCTATGAAAAGGCGCGCTCGCATCTCTATTCGGCCGCCCATATTTTTGGTGAGCAGGGCGAGGGCGACATGGCCGTGCATATGGCCAAGGCAGAAGCCGGAGAGGCTTATTCTTTTGCCGCTGACCGCGCCATTCAATTTCATGGCGGTTTCGGTTTTACCTATGATTGCGATGCCCAGCTTTATCGCCGCCGTGCCATTATGGGCTGCGCGCTTTATGGCGATACGCGCTATCACCGCCGGAAAATCGCCGCTTTAATGTTTTAGAGACTAAAAAGAAAACCGCCGCACATATTTGACCTGCAGCGTCGGCAAGGCGAAATTGTCACGCCGGTGGCTGTCAATGTTGCGGTAATCGAGCCAGGCCAAGCCGGTGCCGCAATGATATTGCCGTCGAAACCCGTCATAACAGGGCTGCTCGCGAATATCCCCGCCCAAACGCACCGCATTATCAATGCGCATTGAGAGCATTGATTGCGGCGCCAGCGTAATCGCGGCTCCGAAGCCGATGCTCAAAAGCGGTGCAGCTTGATAGAGCTTCGCTTCATAACCAGCGTCAATCGCTATTGGAAGAAGCCAGGTCACAGGTCGGTTTGACCGGGGGCGATTAGTTGTTTTCTTGAATATCGCCCGCAATGAAAAGTTTGGCTGTTTGCTTTGGTAGAAATCGGAAACATCATAATGATGCCCATTAAGGGCGGTAAAACTGCCATTCCAAACTTTGGACGCGGCATGTCGGCTTTCTGCTTTCAAGCTCAAAAGCTGCCAGTCTCTCTCATCACCGCTTTCCACAAGCATTGTTGCTGGGAGCATAAACATAAAGGGTATTGATTTCTCAGGTGATCGGGATGTTGTAAATGAAGTTAAATTGCTTCCAGCCGTCAATTGGCCTTGCGGACTGAGAGCGTTGCTTAGGTCAAGCTTGCCGTGGCCGAATATCGGGTCAATGCCCGGTTCGCCGATATCTTGAGCCGTTGACAGGAGCAATTGTTTCAATTGGAAACCGTCAAGGCCGGGAAATTTGTGCCGTATCAGTGCCGCCGCACCGGATACGCGCGGCGCGGCAAAGGATGTGCCGGCCAAATCGCCGGCCGACAGCACATCATCATGGGCGACGATGAAATCGGCTCCCATATCGCCGGCTGAATGGCTGTATGCGGCCAGTTCCGTGCCGTCATCGCTCAGCGAGCCGACCCATATATAGGCTTCACTGTCTTGCACACCAAGGGCACGCTGGCGATGCAGAACGGCGGGATAAAAGGAGCATTCTTGTATGCGCTTATCGGGGCAATATTCGCCGGAATTGCCGGCTGAAAAGACAAACAACATTTTTTCATCATAGCTATTCGTACCGGTGATTTTATAGCGCAGCGACACCCAATTGCTGACATTGGCGTCAAAATTCGTGTCTTCTTCGCCGGTTGTATGGCTGAAGCGCGCCGACCCCCAACTATTATTGATAATATAGACTTCTTGCGTATTGAGATTTTGAAACGCATCTTCAGCCGCCTGCTGGGTCAGGGTAAAATTATAAGTGGTCAATTGTGCTTCCGGTGCCACTGAATTAACCACCAAAGACACTTGGTCGCCATGCGTATCCAATATTTCATTGGAGTTGAACTCATCAAGCACGCCGACTTTGACATCTTTGCCGGTCCATCCCAGACGCCATTGGTTTCGCGCATTGGTATCGCGGCTGGCAATCGGTGTGTCGAAAGTTGCATTTTCGGCAGCGTGCGCGTCCAAAAGGCTGTCATGTGAGCCATAGCCCCATGTTTTCTTATCGCCCAAAAACAAGCCGGAAATGGCGTTGGTTTCGCTTGAAGGCGTGCCGAGATAATAATCGGCACCATAATCATCCGTGTAATCTTCGCCACCATCACCGCCGGAGCCGCCGGAGCCGGCCCCACCTGAGCCGCCGCCAATGCTTGAGGTTTCAATGGTTTCAACATCTTGTGAGAATTTTTTACAGCCGGTCATGGCCAGCGAAACGGACAAAGCCATTAGCAGAGTTACAAAACGCAAATTGGTCGAACCTGTGACCATATTTCTCAACACACCATACAACGCATACTCAAAAACTGCTTATACTATCGCGCGATTTGGTGTTATTCGACAAGATGATGACAAGTCACAAATCGGCACTGTTGCAAAATGGATGAAGTGAACAAAAGATTTGAAAGCATGGCGGCATTGGTTGACGAAGCCAGCCTGCTGCTAGATGCGCAAAGCATTGTTGTTCAGGCCAATGAAAAAGCGCTCACGCTTTTGGGTAATTACATTATCGGCTATCCGATAGACCGCTTTTTGCGCCATGCTGATTTCGCTGAAGCGGTGCGAATGGCGCATGAGGACGGCCGTCCGTCATCATTGGATTACACTTTGATGGACCAAGTGCGCCGTTCATTCACCCTGCGCATTGCGCGTTTTGATGAGGTCCATGTCATGCTGGTCATTTTTGACGGCACAATGAGCCTATCTGTCGATCGCATTCGCTCGGATTTTGTTGCCAATGTCAGCCATGAATTGCGCTCACCACTGACCGCTCTGTCGGGGTTTATCGAAACCCTGCAAGACGGCGCTATAGATGATGGTGAAAGCCGCGACCGTTTTTTGACCATTATGCGGGCCGAAGCCGGGCGGATGCAGCGTTTGATTGATGATTTGCTGTCTTTGTCACGTGTCGAGGCGGAAGAACATCGCCCACCCGATGACACGGTCGCCATTTTGCCTGTGCTCCGTGAATTGGTGTCTGCCATGCGCGATGAGGCGGCAAAAAACGGTAAAACTTTGAGTGTCAATCTGGCCGATGAATTGGCCGATGCGGATCTGCTTGTGCGCGGCGCGCAAGATGAACTGCGCCAAGTGTTTCAGAATTTGGTCGAAAATGCGGTGCGCTATGGCGCGCCGGAAACGACAATCAGTATATTGCTAAGCACCGGGCGCTTGGCCGGCGGTCAGCTGCGCGAGAACTTGCTGCGTGTGCAGGTCGTCAATCAGGGCGAAACAATTGCGCCGGAACATTTGGCCCGTTTGACGGAGCGTTTTTACCGAATCGATAAGGGCCGGTCTCGGCAATTTGGCGGCACAGGTCTCGGTCTGGCCATTGTCAAACATATCGTCAATCGTCATCGGGGCCGCTTGCGGATTTCCAGCGAAGATGGCCAAACCACGGTTTCCGTCACTTTACCGCGCATTTTCCAACAGTAATGGCGTCATCCACAGCTGACCCAAAGCGTTGTCACAAAACTGTAACATTTCTGACACAAAGCTTTCGTCGGTCGAGGTGAATTTGGTGCCACCGATGTCACAAGGCCATCGGCATCAAATTATTGGAGATGATGATGAACAAGTTCAAACTGGCAATGGCGGCTTTTATCGGTCTTGCTATGACGAGCGGCGCGCAAGCCCGCGATCAAATTGAAATTGTCGGTTCGTCGACCGTGTTTCCCTTCGCCACAGCCGTGGCTGAGCAGTTCGGCCGAACCTCTAAATTTAAAACACCGGTGATTGAATCGACCGGCTCAGGCGGCGGCATGAAACTTTTTTGCGCCGGTATCGGCTTGGAGCATCCTGACGTGACCAATGCCTCGCGCCGCATTAAGGAAAAAGAATTCAAAAAATGCCAAGCCAATGGCATTGATTTGACCGAGATTGTTATCGGCTTTGACGGCATTGTGTTGGCCAATGCCAAAGGCGCACCACAATTGGAATTGACGCGCCAGCAAATTTATCTGGCAACGGCCAAAATGGTGCCGGATC
>RFZE01000076.1 GCA_009920875.1 Alphaproteobacteria bacterium
GCGCCGCCGCCAAGTGCCAAAACCATGGGTTCAGCAGCCAAAAGCCGTTTGATGACACGGCGCTCGCCATCGCGAAAGGCCGTTTCACCATGTTGGTCAAAAATTTCGGCAATGCTCATCGCTGCGGCTTTCTCAATCTCGGCATCGGCATCCAGAAAAGGCAGCTTCAAGGCTTCGGCAAGGCGCAGCCCCAAGCTCGATTTGCCGGCCCCCATCATGCCGATAAGCACAATCGGTCGGCTGCATATGGCTTGTCGGTTTTTGACCTTGCTCATCCTTGTGCCTTTTCGATCCTCATCTCATCTTTGCCCCTACAAGTTATGGGCGTTTGCTGCTAAAAGCGAAGTCAGAAAACTAAGTGAGAAGGCATGGCCTGTCCAGCATGGCAGGCGCAAAATGACGGGGCGCTGCCCCAAATCGGCCTTAATGCTGGCATATCAATGCGTGAAAGGAGCGCGATAATGGGGTCTCGACAATCAGTGTTTTTTATTCTCGGTCTCGCTGTCCTGATTGGGGGCATTGTGTTTTTGTCGCGCGCCGTTGAACCGCCGCGCCAAACCGAGGTTGACGTGCTGGACAATGCGGACTTTCAGCGCTGATGAAACGACTTTTTTAAATGCTTAATCCGGCTGCCAGATTATCCCCTTTTTGGCTCTGCCTTGCTGCGCTAGCAAGCGGCTTGGCAATGGCGATGGCCATAGCAATGGCCGGGCCACTGCCGGCGGTGGCGCAAAATGCCATGCGCGCGCCCTTGAATATTGTGCCGCCCGTCATGCAACAGGCCATTGGTCAACCAAAAGCGGAGCGCACGAATGACAAGTTGGCCCCGCGAGTAGCGGCGCGCCAATCAAAACGCGCGGTGCGCGCCGTGGCCGCGGCGCCGGGCTCTGACAGCTCCATTGTGCAAATCGGCCAATTGGGGGCGCTGCAAGATGCGCCGATCGGTTTGGAAACCGGCTATGGCAGCGAATTATGGCGCGGCGCGAGACTGGCTTTCATCGCTGACCAAATGGCACGCTTGCCAAGAGATATTGACCTTGCCGCTTTGCGCGAAGCGGAATTGAAATTGCACCGCAGCACCACGGCGGCACCGGTCGGCACGGTTGACGGCTCAAGCTGGTATGCGGCGCGGCTCAATCGTTTTCTTGCTTTGGGCGACACGGCCTCAGTGCTGCAATTGGAGGAGCTGACAGGTGCCGTATCAAGCGACCCTTATGCAGCGCGCGCGATTGCACTGGCGCATTTGGGACGCGGCGCCGGCGAGGCGGCTTGCACCATTGCCGCCCCCAAACGCGGCACGCGCGGCTATGCCGACACGCTGGGTTTTTTCATGCAGCTTTTGGTATATTGCCAATTGCGCAGCGGAGAATTTGAAAAAGCCGGTTTGACGTTGCAGCTGAATGAAAAATCGTTGGGGGAAGACCGATTTTATCGCGATTTGGCTTTTCTCATGTCGGCTCAAGCGCAGCCCATATTCGGCACGCCGGAAGATGTTGAAGCGGCCAAGGCGGAAGAAACCGAACTGCCTTTGGTCGTGCCCAGCGTGCTGACGCCCATGCAATTGGCGCTTTTGCAATTGGCCGGTTATGGCCTCACCATCGATTTACAGCAATTACCGCCTTATTTTATGCAGGCGCTGGCGGAAGATTATGCGCAACCGGCCGGCACCCAATTGGGGGCCGCTTTGGCGGCCATGCGCCATGGCACATTGACGGCCGAGCGGTTTTCGCAATTGAGCCAATTGGCCGATTTGTCGGCCTTTCAAACACCCGTGACTGAGCCTGATGGGGGTGCTCTGGACGCCGAAGAAAACCAAGACACGATTGTCCCATTGCCCGTGACCGATGCGGTGTTTTTGGCTCTGACGCTGCTCGACGTCGACAGCCAAATGCCGAAACTGACAGGCAATGGCGCGCAAATGGCATTGCTGGTATCGGCCTTGGCAGATGCGCAAGCGCGCGGATTGTGGCGCGATATGGTTCACCTTTTGGATGATCGCTTGCGCGTGTTAGCCGCTGCACCGACCCCCGATGACGCTTTCCCGATTGACGCGCCATTGAGTGCGCTCGGATTGGCAGCGGCTTCGGCGACAGCGCCATCGCCGCCGCCCGATACGCTGCGCGCCGCTTTGATACCGGCTTTGCGATTACTGAAGGAGCAAGCCCAATTGCCGGCGCTGGCGATAAATGCCAGCCCGATGACAGCGCGCTTGCTGGCCTTTGGAGCGCAAGCACAGCCTTTGGAAACCTTGATTGCCTCCTTATCCGATACATTGCCGAACACATTACCTGAAACACCGATAAGCGCGCCGCTCGCGCCGGCTGTCGATGACCAGCCGGGTTTTGATGACCTGCCTTTGGCCGCAGGCGGCGATGATGCGCCGGCCGATACGCGGCCGCATCCGATTGCCGATTGGCCTGCTTTTGATAATGACTATGCCACCGCATCCAATGCGCTCAAGCGCTATTTGGCGCGCGAATTGGCGGTTTATCAAGGGCTTGGTTTTGAATTGCCCGACGCCTATCAAGTGCTTGCAGCCGAGGATGCATCGCAAGCTGATGGTCAGCGAGTGCAAAAATTGGCTGACAATAAATGGATTGGCGATTTGCTCTTGGTCTTGGTGGATATGTATGGCGAAGAAACATCGGCAAGCCTGACCAATGGTCGGATTATCGCGCTTTTGGCCGCTTTGCGCCAAGCCGGATTGAACGATGAAGCGGAAAATCTGGCGGTCGAAGTTTTGCTCCATGCAGCCGGTCGTTTGAGCCTTGCAGATCCAACGGCTTTGCTGTCACCGCCTTCGAGCGGAACGGAATTGGTGCTGCCATGAGCGGCGCCAAAGACGGGTCAAAAGACGCATCAGACGACCGGAATTTGGATCTTTTTCTTGATATGATGGCGGCTGAACGCGGCGCTTCGGCCAATACGCTGGCCGCTTATCGTCGCGACTTGCAGAAAGTAACGGCGTTTCTTGCCAAAAAGGGCGAAAGCTTAAGCGCGGCCTCGGCTGAAAATTTGCACGCCTATATGGTCGCGCTCAATAAGCGCGATATGGCGGCCAGCACGGCGGCGCGCCATTTGTCGAGCCAAAGGCGGTTTTTCAAATTTCTGCAAGCTGAAGGTTTGCGCGAAGATGACCCGTCAGCCGGCCTCAAGCGGCCGCGCCTCACGCGGCCCTTGCCGAAACTCTTATCGCTTGATGAAACCGAACGCTTGATTGCCGCCGCCCATGATTTGCCACAAGACGGTGACAAGCAAGCGCATGACCGGCTGCGCGCCATTTGTCTGATTGAAATTCTATATGCCACCGGCTTGCGGGTTTCTGAATTGGTCAGCCTGCCGCGTCGCGCTGTGCAAGGCGACCACCGCATGTTGATGGTGCGCGGCAAGGGCGGGCGCGAACGTTTGGTGCCCTTGTCCGAACCGGCCATGCGGGCGCTTGCCGACTGGCGCGTCCATGTGCCTGAAGCGGCACCGTTTTTATTTCCGGCGCGCGGCAAAAGCGGGCATTTGACGCGACAGCGCTTGGCACAAATTTTGCAAAATCTGGCGATTGCTGCCGGCCTGCCGCCGGCGCGCATTTCACCGCATGTGCTGCGCCACGCTTTTGCCACCCATTTGGTCGAACATGGTGCCGATTTGCGTGCCGTGCAGCATATGTTGGGTCATGCCGATATTTCGACAACACAGATTTACACCCATGTTCTGCAAGAGCGAAAAAAAGCCCTGCTCAATGAGGCGCACCCACTGGCCCGCGAGGAGTAAGCGCGGGGGACTTGCCAAAAGGGTAAGAAGCGGCCTAATTTCGGCGCAAAGGGAAGATGATGGTCCAAAGCTATTTGGAATTTGAAAAACCGATTGCCACGCTCGAAGGGCAGATTCGCGAATTGCGCGATGCCGGCGCAGCCGACGGCATTGATTTGGTTGAAGAGATCAACCGCCTTGAAGGCAAAGTGTCTGACGAGATTGAAAAGCTCTATAAAAATCTCGACCCGTGGCAAAAGACGCAAGTGGCGCGCCACGCCAATCGCCCACATTGCCGCGATTATATTGAAGCTTTGGTCGATGATTTCACCCCTTTGGCGGGTGACCGTCTTTATTCGGAAGACCATGCTATTATGGCCGGGCTGGGCCGTTGGCAAGGCCAACGTGTGGCCATTTTGGGGCATGAAAAAGGCGCCGATACGCAAGGGCGTTTAAAGCATAATTTCGGCATGGCGCGGCCTGAGGGCTATCGCAAAGCCATTCGCGTGATGGATATGGCTGAGCGCTTTTCTCTACCGGTTGTCACTTTGGTCGACACGGCCGGCGCTTATCCGGGCATTGGCGCGGAAGAACGCGGCCAGTCTGAAGCGATTGCGCGTTGCACTGATAAATGTCTGCAATTGGGCGTGCCTTTCGTCTCGGTGATTATCGGCGAGGGCGGCTCCGGCGGTGCGTTGGCTTTGGCCACGGCGAACCGCATTCTCATGCTCGAACATTCGATTTACACGGTCGCTTCGCCGGAAGCCTGCGCGTCGATTTTATGGCGCTCCTCGGCGCAAGCCAATATGGCGGCTGAGGCATTGAAAGTGACGGCGCAGGATTTGCAAAAACTGGGCGTGATTGACCGTATTTTGACCGAGCCCATGGGCGGGGCGCATCGCGACCGACAAAAAACCATTTCTGATGTCGGTCTGGCCGTGGCTGAAGAATTGGCACAAATGGCCGGTCAGTCAGGGCAAGAATTGCGCGATGCGCGGCGGCAAAAATTCCTCAATATGGGGCGCAGCGGCCTCGCTTAAAGCGCGGCGATAAAATCAAATATTGCGCCGACAAATTGCTCGGGGTTTTCCATGGCCGCGAAATGACCGGCGTCCTTAAACTCCGCCCAATGGGCAATATTATAATTGTCTTCCATCATGCGGCGCGGCGGAAAGCTGAGATAAGTATCGGCAAATTTACCGACCCCGACCGGCACGGCGATTGTTTCGCCGGGGGGAATATGCGGCATTTCCTCGGCAAAGCCGCGATAAAACCAAATTGCCGACATGAAGCTGTCGGTCATGAGGTAAATCATCAAATTGGAGGCCAGCGCATGGCGCGAATAGCGTTTCAGCATATCCGGCTTGCCGTCGGTTAAGGGCAAATCGCTCCAGGCGTAAAATTTCTCCAAAATCCATGCCGCCGCCCCGACCGGGCTCTCGCTCATCGCATAAGCCAATGTTTGCGGCTTGGTCACTTGCACCTGCAAATAGGCGCTTTCGGCCTGCATGATGGCGGCAGCTTCGGCCAGCCATTTTTCTTCTTCTTCGGTTTCGGGCGCGGTCTCGCTGCGCAGCCCATACATATTAATGTGAATGGCTTTGCAGCCGCCGCCTTTTTCAACGCTGTGATTGAGGCCAAGAAGCGAGGTGACGACACTGCCCCAATCGCCGCCTTGGGCAATATAAGTGTCAAAGCCCAGTTCTTCGCGCATCAAGCTGTCCCATAGGGCGGCTGTCGTCACTTGCCCGATGGGGCGTGGCGGTGCATCGGAAAAACCATAGCCCGGCAGAGACGGGCAAATCACGGTCAGCCCGTCCTCGGCCTTGCCGCCATAATTTTCCGGATGCGCCAGCCGGTCAATCACATCAACAAATTCATAGACCGAGCCGGGCCAGCCATGCGTCATCAGCAGCGCTTCAGGGGTCTCGCCCGAGCCGTCTTCGCGGATAAAATGAATGTTCAGCCCGTCCATCTCGGCGGTGAAATGGTCAAAGCGGTTCAACTCATCCACTGTGTCTTGCCAGCGATATTCATTGACCCAATAGGCGCAAAAATCTTTCAGCCAATCTTGGTCCATGCCATAGGCCCAAGCATTTTCTTCCGGCTGCAATTGCATTTGTGCGGGCCAGACAAAATCGGCAACGCGCTGCTTAATGGCTTGCTCGCGCGCCTCATTGGCGGCAATGGTGAATGGTTCTACGCTCATGACCGTCTCCCTATTGGGTAATAGTGAAAATCAGCGCGCCGGTTTTGGCAAGAAAATCTTTAGCGCACCGCGCCGTGGCAATGTTTAAACTTTTTGCCCGAGCCGCATGGGCAGGGTTGGTTGCGCCCGACCTTGCTGAAATCAATGCCGCCATTTTCGTTATTTTCCATCAGCTCATTAAGCGGGTCAGCCATTTCCGGCACTTCCAATTCGGGCGGGCGGGTTTCAATTTGCACGCGGCTCAAATAGCGAATGACGTCTTGGCGCAGGCCGGTCAGCAAATCGGAAAACAGGGTAAAGGCTTCCAGCTTAAACTCGGCCAGCGGGTCGCGTTGACCGAGCCCGCGCAGGCCGACAATTTGGCGCAAATGTTCCAGCGTCAAAAGATGCTCGCGCCAATGCTGGTCGAGGGTTTGCAGCAAAATGGATTTTTCGACTTGGCGAATAATGTCAGGGCCCAAATCGACGGCGCGCGCCGCCATGAAGCGGTCGGAAGCATCATAAAGCCGCTCGGCAATTTCTTCGTCCGCAATACCCTCTTCCGCCGCCCAATCATGCACCGGCAGGTCGAGCGCGAAAACATCTTTCACCGCCGCGTCGAGCCCGTCCATATCCCATTGCTCGGCATAGGCTTTGGGCGGAATATGGGTCTCGACCAGTTCATCAATGGTTTGATGGCGCATCATGGTGATGGTGTCGTCAACGCTGTCGGCTTCCATAAACTCCAAACGCTGCTCAAACACCACTTTGCGTTGGTCGTTCATCACATCGTCATATTTCAAAATATTTTTGCGAATGTCGAAATTGCGCGCTTCGACTTTTTGTTGCGCGCGCTCAAGTGCTTTATTGATCCAGGGATGAACAATCGCCTCACCGTCTTTCAGGCCGAGGCGTTGCAACATGCTATCCATGCGGTCGGTGCCGA
>RFZE01000077.1 GCA_009920875.1 Alphaproteobacteria bacterium
AAGCAAAAGAGCAGCAGTTATGACAGCGGAAAGACCCATGAAAATGAGTATCGGATAGTAACTGACTAGCAAATCATGCATCGCGTTAGCTCTTTCGATTTAGCGGCCAATAAGGCCTGAAAGACTCGCCTTATTGGCGCGGAGTATAGTGACCCTTCGGTGGTTTGCAATAGCAATTCAGGCTCTTTTTTATGGCATTTTTCTTGGCCGTTTTCCGCCCCAAAATGGACAATGCGTCCATTTGTCAACGTCCGTTTAGAAGCGCCATTTCAGCGCCAGAGCCACAGAATTTCCGTCACTGTCATCATCGCCGGTGACGCTCTTTAAGCTGAAATTTGCGGTGATGTCATCATTGACTTCGTAATCGACACCAAGCGCAATTGAACTGAGCGCAACAGCCGCCATATCAATTGAAGCCGATTGTGCAGCCCCCTCGACAGAATATGAAAAATCAAGCCCTGACCCGGTGTCGAAAACATTATGTTCCAGTTCAAGAAAGCCGCGAATGTTTTTGCGCGAATAAGGATTATAGCGTTCATATTCAAACTTCAGACGCCCACCGACCGAGGTGGATTGCAAATCGCTATCGGCGGCTGAAATATAAGTTTGTTCATTATAGCTATCATTATTCTCATTATGCAGAGAACCGCCAAGGCCAAGTTCCAGATTTATCCGATATGGGTTGCGCCGCGTCAGCCGTCCCTTTTTGCCCCAAATACGCATATCAAACAGCGCCTCAAAAGCGGCATCAAGATAGATTGTATCGAAAGAGGATTCGAGGTTGAAGCGACCGCTGCTGACCGTATTGGACAATACAAGCCGTGACATATCGGTTTGGCCGATACCTGTGAGCGCCATGGCCGAGAAAGAGAACGGGCCAAAGGCCAATAAATCACTGAACCCCAGACCGACACCTTGATAGCTCTTATCAAAAGTGAAGGTATTATTATCAAGCTCGAAAGAGCTTTCTTGCGCCGTCAGAATAAGCTCAGCCTCAAACCAGCCAAAAATGGATTGCTGAAAAGTCTGCACGAACCCCGAGCGGTCGCCCTCCAGAGTAAACTCACGGTCAGGACGGCGCTCATTTTCCAACTCATCGGCAAAGGCAAATGAGCGAAAGCCGCCTTTATCGTTGAAACGTCCCAAACGACGCCAGATATTTCGCGTGCCTTGGGCATGGTGGGCATGAATAAGCGGCACTGCGTGCAAATTTGTCGTGGCCGGGGAAAACCCGCTGCCGTCTGTTTTCTCGACATTGTTCAAAAAGAACCGGAATTGCTCGGTCGGAAACTCGTAATAATAACTGGCATTGTTTACACCGCTTACATTGACCCTGTGCTTTTGCTCTTCCGTGTAATTCGTTGCCGTATCCAATGGGGCGATTGTGCCGGCAATAATCGCGCCATCGGACAAATTGACGGTTGATCCACGCCCCTCCAAGGCAATGGCAACAGGGTTAGCCCCACCCGCCAAAACCGAACCTGAAATACTGATAACCGAAGACGCGCCGACCAAAATCGCAGGGGATGCCGTGGCGCTGATAATGCCGCTATTGGTAATGGCTGCTTCGGCGCCGCTCATATTGACGGCATGGGCGCCATTATCGGCAATAATTAAGCCGGCATTATTGAGCGTATAAATTTGTCCGGTTGCCGCCCCGATATCGGCTTCAAAAGCATCGGAAGCCGCGCGAATAATGCCGGTTGCCGTATTGGTGAATTGCGGTGCCGGGGTTGCCGCATCAACAACGAAATTGCTGAAGCGCACCGCATGCGTGCCGCTTGCTTCAATGCGCCCACTATTGCTGAACACGGTTTCATTGCCGCCCCAAGTTGAAAATGCCGTATTGCCCGCCGTCACCTCAATCGTGCCGCTATTGACCACATTCACAGAATCGGTGGGGCCCGACAAAATCACAGCATCTCCACTACGGGCACTGATGGTGCCAAGATTGTCGAAATCAAGCGATGGGGTTTCCAATTGGTGGTCAGCATAAATGGCGTTGCTGCCATTTGATGAAATCGTGCCGGTGGCTGTATTTTCTATTGCCAACTCACCGCCAAAGCCGGTGAAGCGCAGCACGTGATTGGCTGAAGAAGAGCTGGCGGAAATCGTGCCGCTATTGGCAAAATTGAGACGGGCATTATTGGTCGATGGTGCCAAAACAACCGTCTCATTGGCGGCGGAAATAGTGGCGGTATTGGCATTGATGAGGTTCAACAAAGCCTCAAAACCGGAGAGCGATACAGCGCCATTGCCGGATGCGCTGATGGTGCCACCGGCATTATTATTGAAATCCACCTGATGGTTGCCAATAGCTGAAAAGCTGACAGCCGAAGCGCCGTTTATTGCGCGAATGGTTCCATTGTTGTCGAAATTCACCTGCTCATTAATGTCGAGCAATGTCACCGTCTCGCTATCAGCGTCAATGCGTCCGCCCGATTGGTTGTGGAACACCACCATATCGTTGCTGACCAAAGATGCATTATTCATATCAACATAAACGGCCCGGCTGCCGGCACTTTCGATGACCCCGCTATTGGCCAAGGAAAAGTCAGCCGAGACATTGGTGAGATTGATAAGATGGTCGGCCCCGCTATCCGTGGCCGTCATGGTGCCGCTATTGGTGATGGACGTCGTCGCACCGACCGCCTCTTCGAACAAAAGCACCGCATTATCGGCCGTAATCGTGCCGCTATTATCCAGCGTGATGGCGGTTATATCTGCGCTATCGCCTTTCAGGTAAATCGCCCCATCGCCAACCGCCTTAATGGTGCCTGTCGAGGCGTTTGTCAGGCTGACGGCATTATCGCCAATATCGGTAATGCGAATGGCGTTATTGCCTTCGACCACCGCAGCGGTCGATGTCGCTTCCGTGCCGACACTTATCGAACCGCTATTGTTTAAAGTGAAACTGGCGGAATCGGCGTCCAAAAATATTGCCCCTCCGCTATTGGCATCGCCATTGGCTAAAGCATTGCCGACCGAACTGATGGTGGATGATGCGCCCGTGGTGATTGAAATCGTATCGACAGATGCTGCTAACGCGCCATGAATGGCGGCCGGGGCATTGCCCGGTTGGGTTGTTCCCGCGGTGATAGAACCGAGATTTGAAATCACCATGCTGGCGCCGGAGAAACCGTCAAGCAAGAGGGCGTAATTGCCGCCTGCGGTGATAGAACCGCTATTGCTGAGAGTTGAAAAATTTGAATTGCTCAAGTCAACAGCATTGTCTTGCGTGGCCGAAATAGTGCCTTCATTGCTGAATGTCACATTATCATTAACACCATTGAAACCTGCTAAAACCAGAGCATTGGCGGCATTTGTAGAAATTGTGCCGCCGGATGCGTTCGTAAAGGTAATGGTCGTGTCCACACCCGCTTCTTTTACCAAACGCAGAGCATATTTATCGCTGTCAGGGTCAGGAAAAAGGCCGCTGAATTCTTGCGAGGCAGTTATTTGCCCTGAATTTGCAATCACCACGGTGCCACTCACATCGATAAAGTTTATTGTTTGGTCAAGCGCCGAAACAGTGCCGCTATTGGTAAATTTCAAATCGCTTATCGTGCTGCCCGCAATCGCATATTGGCGACCGGCCGATATGGTTCCCGAATTGGTCAGGCAATAATCATCGGTTGCGGCATCGGCATCGCATGCAAGCCCATCAATCAGCAGACCGTGATCGCTCGTTGAGCTAATCGTGCCACTATTGGTAATCGTGCCTTCATCATCAATTGTGCCGCTTCGATGCAGGCGCACTGCATAATTATCCGTCGCTGTCGCATCGGCATCATTGATTTCTTGCGTTGAAGAAATGACCCCGCCATTTGAGAAATTAATCTTGCCGTTCACCGTTTCCAAATTGACGGTTCGATCGCGCGCATCAATCAGCCCCGCCGTGCTGGTAAAACTAATATCGCCCGTCGTGCCGGTCAGCGCGATGGCCTGATCATTGGAAAGGCCGGGCGTCACGCGATGAGCGCGAATATTTCCGGCATTGGTCAAGCTTATATTTCCGGTCACGCCCGAAGCAGCGATTGCCAATGAATCCTCGGCAATAATGGAAGCTCCCGCCGCATTGGCCAAGCTAATGTCACCACTCACTCCATCCAATAAAATGGCATTTTGCCCGGTGGCCTTAATTTCGCGACTGCCCGAATTGGTCGTCACAATATTACCGCTCGAATTCACGACATAGCCATTATGGATTGCAATAACGGAGGAGGTGCTGCCCGATGCACCGGTCAAATCAATCGCTTTCTGATTGGTGTTGATTGAACCCGAATTCACCAGACGAAAATAACCTTCAAGGCTTCGTAAATTTACGGCGTGATTGGCATTGCTTGAAATCGTGCCCGAATTTTCCAAAAAGACGAGACCTTCAGCCCCCTCGCCATAAATTGCATTATTATTGCCGCTGGCATTGGTTGAAACGGAACCGCTATTGTTGAAGTCCAAGCGGCCGCCATCTAAAGCAGAAAAATCAAACGCCTGGCTGGTCGCCGCGGTGATAGAGCCGCTATTGCTGACATCAACATCAATCTCCCCACCGGTCGCATTCGTGTCTTCAATAACAAATGCGCCGCTGGTCAAGGCCGATATGGTGCCGCTATTGACGACGGCCATTTCCACTTTTTCGGTAGCCGAACTATTGCCTATTTCCAGACGTTCAATAGCGCCGGCATTGTCGATTAAAGAAGATGGTGAGGTGCTGTTATCGGTTGTCAGAGTGCCGATGATTGAGCCGGCATTCAAATCAAGGTCGAGATATGCCGTCCCCGACAAATCAATCGAGCCGACCTCACCCGTATTGGTTAAGAAAATACCTTCCGTATTATCGGTCGCATCAAGCTCGGAAACAGAAGCTGAATTGGCCATGGTGATATTTTCGGCTGCGGCCAAGTCAATGGTGCCAATGGTTCCCGACAGGGTGAAACTGGAATCACTGACCCCGGCCAACCCCATTGTGCCGATTGTGGCGGATAAATAACCGACCGCGCTGTCATCGCTATCACCGACTGTGGCTGATGATGTCACCGTCAAATCCGATGCGCCGTCCAAATCAATCTCGTCAATTTGTCCGGCCAGATTCAGCACTGCATCACTGATTGCATTGGCGTTGCCCAAATCAAGCAAGCCGTCAATTTCAACATTATCGGTTAGCGTGAAACGGATATTGGATTGGCTGGCGGTAGCCGCAATATTGCCGGCCACCTGACCGCTAAAACTTATAATCTGTGTGTCCGTTGTTGTGCCGCCGACAAAGGTAAAGCCGTCATCATCAAAATAATTATCGAGGGAGCTGATTTCCGTCAGTGCTGAGGGTTCACCGAAGCGGTCAGCAACACCGTCAGGCGGGTCGGTGTCATCATAATCTGTAAAAACGTCGTCGGTTCGAGAGACGCCGCCCTCGCAAATACCGGCAATGTCAATAATGTATTCACCTTGCGTTGTGATGTTTTGCCAATTGTCAAATATATGAATGGGTGACGGGACAACCAAGCGGTTGCCGGTGAAGACGCCGTCGCGTGCGGGAATTGTGGCATCCGTCATGTCCGGCGTGCCGGATGTTATATTTATCTCACCGAGCCCAATGGCACCGTCACCGCCAACAGGGTCATCATCGGTAAAGCAATAGCCAGGGTCGGCCGTATTTATCGCCCGCGTCGGCGTGCCAACCACGACTTGTGCAAACGCCCATTGAGGGCGTAAGGCAAGCACCAAACACGCAAAAAAAACGATGCAGATAGAACGCAACACCGACAAGGCAAAACCCTTCAAACAGACAACAAAAAAAAGCTAGCCCGATTCTAGGGTTTTAATTGGCAACAATTCAGCAAAAGAATGTGGATATGGCGGGAGTGACGGGACTCGAACCCGCGACCTCCGGCGTGACAGGCCGGCGCTCTAACCAAACTGAGCTACACCCCCAACAGGTGTTATGAAGCCATTTCATTAGGGCTCGATGAACAGGGTGTCAAGCCTGCGACAAAAGCCGGAAATGGTGGGCGGTGACGGGATCGAACCGCCGACCCTCTCGGTGTAAACGAGATGCTCTCCCAGCTGAGCTAACCGCCCCACGGAGACAGCGTGTAGCGCATCACCGTTAAAAAAGCAAAAAAAAACATCGGCTGTTCCAAAAAAAGAACAGCCGATGCCAAATTGATATGTGACGCTTAGTTTACAGCGTCTTTCAGAGCTTTACCGGCCTTAAATTTCGGCTGGTTAGAAGCTTTGATTTGAATGGTTTCGCCGGTACGCGGATTGCGACCGGTCGTCGCTTTCCGGTGCGTTACCGAGAAAGTTCCGAAACCGACAAGGCGAACTTCGCCGCCATTGCCCAAAGAACCGGCAATGTTGTCGAGAACAGCATCAACGGCTTTTGTTGCGTCAGCTTTTGACAGACCTGCGTCGTCAGCAACTTGACTGATCAAATCGTTTTTGTTCATGAGACCCTCCTTAAATTGGCTCCAACATATCGACAAGATAAGCCTATGCGCCGATTCATAGTCTCGTCAAAGAGAAAATTCGCAGTTTTTCCCCAATCAGGAAGGTCTTGTTTAGTGTGCTTGCGAGACGTCACCGCCATTATCACCACCATGTATGTTACTTCGATGTAGCTAGAACTATCCAAATAAGGATATACGATGGATGAGAACCCATAATCATCATAGGCCCCTCCGAGATCGATTCCTGTTGCTCCGAAATAGAGCATGGTGTTGTCACATAAAGCAGGCGCATATAGCTCATAACATTCCTGAACATTGACTTGGAAAGTGTAATTTATTGGGTCGCAGTTCATGTCCTGACTTGGAATTCCATTAGTTAATAAATAGGTAGTGCCATTAGTACATGGTTGCAAAACACATGG
>RFZE01000078.1 GCA_009920875.1 Alphaproteobacteria bacterium
TTTTGCGCATGGGCGCGATTGGGGGCGTGTTTTGCCATGGCCATGCCCGACACATTCATATGGGCCCCGCCATTGGGCATATCGGGGAAGATGAGCCGCACTGACCCCGCCCATTCTTTTTGTTCCGGCTTTTTCTCATTGGTCTGCATTTTGCCCATATAATAGGTGTTGCCAATAGCGATATCGCAAGCCCCGCCATAGACTTTGCGCACTTGCGCGCGGTCATTGCCTGACGGTTTAGCGGCGAGATTGGCCTTCAAACCGGTCAGCCAATTGGTGAATTTGGCCTCACCCATATGATCGAGCATGGCGGCAAATAAGGCGACATTATAAGGGTGCTGACCCGAGCGCAGGCAAATCCGCCCTCGATAGGCCGGTTTGGCCAAATCGGCAAAGCTCAGGGTTTTCTCCTGCACCCGATCTTTGGCGGCATAGGCAATGCGCGCGCGCCAGGTCAGGCCGAACCATTTATCGTCTTGCCCACGTGCGCGCGCCGGAATATGGGCTTTTAAAAGCGGCGATGACACGGCTTGCGCGACCGCGCGCGCTGCGTGCAAGCGCCCAATATCAACCGTCAGAATAATATCGGCCGGAGAGCGTTCCCCCTCTGTGGCGATGCGCTCAATCAATCCTTTTTTGGCAAAAATAACATTCACCTCAATACCGGTTTGCGCGGTAAATTTTTCAAAAAGCGGCGCCACCAAAAATGGCTGGCGATAGGAATACACATTGACCTCGGCGCGGGCCTTGTCAGATACGGCAAAAGCCGTGACGCCCGGCGCCAGTAAGCCGAGCACGAGGCCGGTGTAAATTATTGAGCGCGGCAGGGACATGGACGTCCTTTCTTGCAATTAAGAATGATTATTAATTGCGTCTTAAGCCGATAAGCCCGACAAGTCAATATGTCTTGTAAAAGGGGGTCGGGCTCGCCTGCTTTGACCGGCCTAATCGACGTCGCGGCCAATATCCATCATCGGCAAAAGGCGTAAATAATGGCTCGGAAAAATCCGTTTCACCCAATCGACAAAATGCGCATCAGGGCCGATGAGAATGCGCGCCTTGTTTTTGCGTATGCCTTTCATAATCACCTTGGCCGCGCCATCGGGCTGCGTCATGGTGAATTGTGCGAAGCGTTCAATCGCTTCTTCATGTTCGGCTTCGGCATCAGGGCCTTGCTGGATGCGCGCATGGCGGACAATATTGGTGTTGATACCGCCCGGATGAATGGTGCTGACGCCGATATCAGTGCCGCGCATTTCATGACGCAGCGCATCGGTAAAGCCAAGCACGCCATATTTGGCGGCATTATATGCGCTTTGGGTCGGCACGCTGATGAGGCCGAATATGGATGAAATATTGGCCACATGGCCGCTGCCCTTGGTGATGAAATGGGGCAGAAAGGCTTGTGTGCCGTTGACCACGCCCCAGAAATTAATATCCATCAGCCATTTGAAATCATCGATTTGCATTTCCTCGACCGGCGCGCCAAAAGCGACACCGGCATTGTTTAAAATTAAATCAGCCGGGCCATATTGCTTCTCGACCGTCGCCGCCAAGTCAAACATGGCATCGCGGTCGGCGACATCGACCATGAAATTTTCCATAACGCCACCGCCCGCCTCAATGCGCGCCTTGGTCTCGGCCAGCATGTCTTGGCGCAAATCTGTGCCGATGATAACGGCCCCCTCGCGCGCCATGGCCTGTGCGCAGGCCGCGCCGATACCGCTGCCGGCACCGGTGATGACGCATATTTTATCTTTAAAGTGACGCATGAAACTCCTCCCAGAGGCCATATTCTTGCCGAGGCGCCGATAAAAAGCCAGTAAAAAGCCCCGCCCGATTTGATACTCCGGCGGGGCTTGAGAGGCGGCGGTGTTAGTGCGCCGCTTTTTTCTTACGTCGGCGCTCCAGCGGTTGATAGGCTTGCGCCGCATGGGTGGTGCAATAGGGGCTGCCATTTTTGGCGCGCGCGCCACAGAAATGGAAATCCGTCGTGCCCGGGTCACCAATCGGCCATTTGCAGGTATGCTCGGTCAAATGCAGCACACTGGCGCGTTCTTCGGGGCTCAAAATCGGCTCGGGAACTACTTGATCTTTAATATCGTCAAGTTCGCTGGCGCGAAAGCGCGCGCTGCCTGACAGCGACGGCGTTGAGGGCTGGGCGCGGCCTGACCCGGCCGAAATGCGCGCGGTCGAGACGCGGGCCGGCGTGGCGCGGCCCGACAAGCCAAGGCGGTGCACCTTACCGATAACCGCATTGCGGGTTACGCCGCCCATTTTGCGGGCGATTTGACTGGCCGACAGCCCGTCCGTCCATAATTGTTTCAGCATTTCTACCCGTTCGTCAGTCCATGCCATGGCGTTCGCCCTCCAAATTCGGTTTTTTGACCACCACATTTAGTGGCCTTACACTTATTTTCTACTAAATATAGTGGCTGATGGGAAAACCCGATTCGCGCTTATCCACATGAATCGAATCAATGAATACGATAAATTTGCCTTGAACCTTGAGATATTTGGCCTATTGTCTGCGCCATGGAGCACGCAGAAACACCTTCCCCGTCGAAAATCAGCGAATCAGATGCCTTGAGCGGTGATTATCCGCGCATCGGGGTGCACCAATTCGGCCGCTTTAACTGGCTCGGCTTATGGACGCTATATCTCAAGGAAGTGCGCCGCTTCACCAAAGTGTGGATGCAGACCTTAATGGCGCCGATTATCACGACTCTGCTGTTTTTGGCGATTTTTTCGCTCGCTTTGGCCGGTCTGCGCCCCGATATTAACGGCGTGCCGTTTATCAATTTCCTCGCCCCCGGGCTGATTATGATGTCGATTGTGCAAAATGCTTTTGCCAATAGCTCTTCATCGCTACTGGTCGCCAAAGTGCAGGGCAATGTGGTGGATTTTCTAATGCCGCCTTTATCGCCATTGGAGCTGAATATCGGCATTACTTTTGGCGGTTTGACACGCGGCCTGTTTGTCGGCTTCGGCACCTTTACCGCCATGTCATTTTTTGTCGATTTCACCGTGCACAGTTTTGCCGTGGCGCTGTTTTATGCCGCCATTGCCTCGCTTTTGCTCGGTCAAATCGGCCTGATTGGCGGCATTTGGGCCGATAAGTTTGACCATTTGGCGACCATTACCAATTTTGTCATCACCCCATTGGCGTTTTTGTCGGGCACGTTTTACTCGGTCACGCAATTGCCGGGCTTTGCTTATCAATTGACCCAATATAATCCGTTTTTTTACATGATTGACGGTTTTCGCTATGCCCTGACCGGCCACGCTGAGGGGTCGCTCTTGTTTGGCGCAGGGCTATTGCTGGTGCTGACGCTGCTGGCCTCTTTTATCTGCCAATATGTGCTGGCACGCGGCTGGCGGTTAAAAAGCTAACCTCTTGCTAAAAAACCCGCTTTTGGGGTAAAACCCATCCTCAGCAAGCCGCCTTCGCTGAATGGCGGCTTTTTCTATTCCGTTTTTGAAGCGGAGAGGAGTGAAACATGAGCGCTGGCGACAGCCATATTATGCCGACTTATAACCGCGCCGATTTACGGTTTGTGCGTGGTGACGGCGCGTGGCTGGAAACTGAAACGGGCGAGAAATTTCTCGATTTTGGCTCTGGCGTCGCGGTCAATACGCTGGGCCATGCGCATCCCAAGCTCAATCAGGCCTTGCAGGCGCAATCGGAAAAACTTTGGCACGTCTCCAATCTTTACCGTATCCCCGAACAGGAAAAACTGGCCGACAGTCTGTGCGCCGCGAGCTTTGCTGATTTGGTGTTTTTCAGCAATTCCGGCGCGGAAGCGGCGGAAGGCATGATTAAGGCGATGCGCAAATATCATGCGGCGCATGGCGCTCCCGAAAAAGTCACGCTAATCGGTTTTGACGGGGCCTTTCACGGCCGCACTTTGGCGGCACTGGCGGCGGCCGGCAATCAAGCCTATCTCGATGGTTTCGGCCCCGCGCCGCAAGGTTTTGTGCAATGCCCTGCCTTAACCCTTGAAGCGGTTGAAAAGCTGATTGATGAGACAACAGCCGGTATTCTCATTGAGCCGGTGCAGGGTGAGGGCGGGGTGCGCGATGTCGGCACCGAATTTTTGCGTGCTTTGCGCGCATTATGCGATGAAAAGGGCATTTTACTCGGCTTTGATGAAGTGCAATGCGGCATTGGCCGCACCGGAAAGCTGTTTGCCCATGAATGGGCCGGGGTAACGCCCGATGTCATGGCCATTGCCAAAGGGATTGGCGGCGGTTTTCCGCTCGGTGCGGTTTTGACCACAAAAGCCGTCGGCAGCGCCATGCAGCCGGGCACACATGGCTCGACCTATGGCGGCAATCCGCTGGCCTGTGCGGTCGGCAGTGCGGTCTTGCAAGAAGTGGAGGGCGCCGGCTTTCTCGCGCAAGTGCAAGATAGCGCGGTTTATTTCCGCCAGAATTTGGCGCGGCTGCTTGACGAAAATAGCGATATTTTCGCCGATTTGCGAGGCCGTGGCCTGATGATCGGCATGCAATGCAAAATCGCCAATAATGATGTTGTTGCCGCCTTGCGCGATGAAAACCTATTGACCGTCGGCGCCGGTGATAATGTGCTGCGGATTTTGCCGCCGCTCAATGTCACGCAAGAAGAAATCGACACAGCGATTGCGGCCTTGGAAAGGGCCTGCGCCAAATTGCGCGCGGGAGCATAAATTATGAGTTTGGCAGACCATCACAATCATTTTCTCGACCTTGCCGATTTGGCCGATGGGCAATTGCGTCACTTGCTCGATGCAGCGGCGGCCAGAAAAGCCGCCCGCGCCGGATTGCCGAAAGGCACGGTGGATGAGGATGTGCCGCTCGCCGGTCATTTACTGGCCATGGTGTTTGAAAAACCGTCAACCCGCACAAGGCTGTCCTTTGATATGGGGATGCGCCAGCTGGGCGGGCAGACGGTGATTTTGAACCAAAGCGATATGCAATTGGGGCGCGGTGAATCGATTGCCGATACGGCAGAAGTCATCTCGCGTTTTGCCGATATGGCGATGCTGCGCACCGGCCCCCATGAGACGCTGAGCGAGTTGGCGGCGCATGCGCATGTGCCGGTGATAAATGGCCTGACCGCCTATAGCCATCCGTGCCAAATCGTTGCCGATTTAATGACCTTTGAAGAACATAAGGGTGCGTTGGCCGGGCAGAAGCTGGCATGGCTCGGCGATGGCAATAATGTCGCCCTGTCTTTTGTCCACGCCGCGGCACAAGTCGATTTTGAATTGGCTTTGGCGACACCGAATGATTTTTCAATCGCTGATGATGAGATTGCGATGGCACGCGATAAGGGTGCCAAAATTACCGTTTGCGCCAGTGCCGAGGAAGCGGCTGAAGGCGCGGCGGCGTTGATTACTGATTGCTGGGTGTCGATGAGCGATGACCCGCAAGAAGCTGAAGCAAGGGCCCAGGCCTTCCGTCCCTATCAGGTCACACAAGGTTTGATGGATAGGGGCGATGACCCGATTTTCATGCATTGCCTGCCCGCTTATCGCGACAGCGAAGTGACGGGTGAGGTGATTGATGGGCCGCGCTCCGTGGTGTTTGACGAGGCGGAAAACCGCGCCCATGCGCAAAAGGCGATTATGCTGCATTGTTTGGGGCGCGGCTAATGGCGGCACTGCGCGATTATGCTTTGCCGTTTCGTATTGAAGGGCAAAACGTCAATGGCCGCGTCGTCAAGCTGAACGCTGTGGCTTCAGAAGTCCTATTGCGTCATGACTATCCCGAAGCGGTCAACCGGCTTTTGGGTGAGGCGCTGGTTTTGGCCGCCATGTTGGGCACAATGCTGAAATTTGACGGGCGCTTTATTTTGCAATTGCAGGGCAGTGGGCCGATTTCCATGTTGATGGCCGACTATACGCCGCAAAAAGGGGTCGGCGGTTTGCGCGGATTTGCGCAATTTGATGAAGCTGCGCTTGCCGATGCGTTGAAAAAAAATGGCGATCTCACATCGCTTTTGGGCGATAAAGCGCATATGGCCTTCACCGTCGATCAAGGCGCTGATATGGAACGCTATCAGGGCATTGTGCCGCTTGAAGGCGCTAATTTGGCCGATGCGGCGCTTGGTTATTTTGACCGCTCCGAGCAAATCGGCACGGCGATAAAATTGGCTGCCGCCCCCTTGCTTTTGCCCGGCGGCAAAACCGAATGGCGCGCCGGTGGTATTGTGGTGCAGCAAATGGCCGCCAGTGGTGGCACGGTTGATATTGAAACGCCACCTGAAGGGGACCCTGACCATAGTGATGATGATTGGAACCGGCTGGAAATTTTATTGGCGACCACCGAGCCGAGCGAATTATTGGACGCTGATGTGGGCGGCGAGCAATTGGCCTTTCGCCTGTTCCATGAAGATGGGGTGCGGGTATTTGAGCCACGGGGTTTGCAATTTGCCTGCCCGTGCACGCGTGAGCGCGTGCTCAATATGCTGGCCGGCTTGTCGGATGAAGACCAGGCAGAAATGCAAGCACAAGAAAATGTCGAAGTGCGCTGCGAATTTTGTAATGAAAATTACCTTTTTGAGCCGTCCGAGGCCTTCGCTCAGCGTCATTAGCTAATGCCGCTTTGGCGCTTGCAGTAAATCCACCAAAGGGACTGGATGTTAACCCCGCTGCGATTCCCCTGATCGCAGCTACGACGTCTGGGTCATTACTATCAAACGAAGGTCTATCAGAGTCTGGTGATTTTTTGCCTTTGTCTCCTGTACCTGGTGGGGTTCTTGTTGCTAAATCTAATGGGTCTCCTGCTA
>RFZE01000079.1 GCA_009920875.1 Alphaproteobacteria bacterium
AAACAAAAATTCACTGGCCGTCATATCAAAGACATCATGCGGCGACCAGCCCCAAAACCGCACCATGTTGGCTATGCTCTGGTCTAGTTGGCGTTCTCCTAGCTCGAGCCAGATTGCACGAAAGGGTTTAGAGCCACCCCGATGGGCTCCGCACACATTTCAATGTCCGCAACGGCGATATTCTCCGCGCTTGGCTATCAAGCCGACCGGTTGGCGATTGACGCCTCGGTGGTGCGCGGGCTGGGCTATTACACAGGCCCGGTCTATGAAATCGAATTGACTTTCGAAACTGAGGATGAAAGCGGCGAATTGGCGCGTTTCGGCTCGGTTGGTGGCGGCGGTCGCTATGATGATTTGGTCAAGCGCTTTAAGGGCGTGGAAATTCCCGCCACCGGCATTTCCATCGGCGTGTCGCGGCTGGCCGCGGCGCTGACCTTGCTCGGCAGGGGCGATGCCGCCGAACCGGCGCCGCTTGTCGTCATTACGGTGATGGATAAAGAAACCCGCCCCGATTTGATGGCTTTGGTCGCCGATTTGCGCGCCGCAGGCCTGCGCGCCGAAATCTATATGGGCGACAGCGCCATGAAAGCGCAATTACGCTATGCCGATGCGCGCGGCGCAAGGCTGGTGGTCATTGAAGGCGAAGATGAGCGCGCCGCCGGTGTGGTGACGCTGAAGGATTTGCAGCTGGGAGCAGAAAAATCGGCGGAAATTGAGGATAATGCCGAATGGCGCGCCTCTGAACATGCGCAAAAACAGGTGAAAAAGGCCGATTTGGTTGCTGAAATTCAGAAAATAATTTCATAATTTATGAAATTATGGCTCTTATATAATATTTACACTTTATTTGAACTTCATTTAAATTAAATTTTATCCTCATCAGTTCATTTTCATTGACTTTGAATTGCGTTCTGCCTAAATAGGCTTATGGAAGAACGCCCACAAACCGCTATTAAGCCAAGCCGTCTGTCCTCAGCCAGCGACGTCATTGACGCGCTGGGCGGCACCAATGCCGTGGCCGAACTGCTGAATATCGGCGCGTCTTCGGTTTCCAATTACCGCAAGCAAGGGTTTCCCGCCCGCAGCCATTTCATTTTGGCCAAAATTTGTAGGGAACGCGGCCTCGATGTCGCCGATGCGGTGTTTGGCGGCTATCAGGTGAAAAGCAAAAAAGCACCCTATCAAGCGGCACCGCTGCAACGCGCAGACACGCTGACATCGCTAAAAGAGGCAGGTTTCACGCCCGTATCTTTGCCGATTTTGCAGCCTGCCGCGCCGTTTATTGACCGCATGGGGCCGGAAATGCAAAGACGGCTCTTTACCTTCACCGATCCGGGCGGCGAGCAGCTTTGCTTGCGCCCCGATTTGACGATTCCGACCGCTTTGGCGCATATCGGTTCCGGCAAAAGCGGCGAAGCGCGCTATTGCTATCAAGGCACGGCCTTTCGCTACCAGCCGCGCGGCAGCGGCCAGCCGGAAGAGTTTACCCAGCTTGGGCTTGAGATTATCGGCGGTGCATCTGCTGGCGAAGATGGGCTGGCCGATGATGTGGATGTGTTGACGACCATCATCACCTTATTGGGTGAGGCCGGTCTTAAAGACAATCTGCGCTTCAATTTTGCCGATTTCGATATGCTGGCGCATTTTTTGGAAGAGCTGGATTTGAGCGCGGCGGCGCGTGAGACAGTGTGGAGGCTGGTCGGTTTGGCCGATAATGCGGAAGATTTCAAGCGTCTGGCCAATTTGAAAAATGCCCGTCCCATTTCGCAAAAAGATGCCGAGAAGCAAATTGATGCAGATGCGCTGATTGTCGGGCGGTCGGGTTCAGAAATTCTGGCGCGCATCGCGCGCAAAGACAGCGAGATTCTTGATGATGGACATATTGCTGTTGTTTTCAATTTTCTGTCCGCCCTCGCGGCACCCAATGGCATTGAAAAAATAACCGCCGACTTTCCAAATATGAAAGTCTGGTTCGACAGGCGCGTCAGTCAATTGGCTGATGCCGTTTTGAGCCATGTGACAGGCGCAGCCAAATTGCAAGATATTCACTTCGCCCCCAGCATTTCGCGCGGCATGGCCTATTATACCGGCCTGTCCTTTGAAATTTATTCAAGCGGTCTTGACCGCCCGATTGCCGCCGGTGGCCGCTATGATGATTTGCTGCACAGCCTCGGCGCGGCTCAGCCCCTATCGGCAGTTGGCGGTGCCATTGCTTTGGAGCGGCTGAACCGAGCCGTGGAGATGCAATCATGAGCGCGCTTATTCTCGCCATTCCCTCAAAAGGCCGCTTGGAAGAAGCCGCGGCAGAGATTTTCGCCAAAGCCGGGCTGACACTGAAACGCGATGGCGCACGCGGCTATCGCGGTAGCTTGCCCGGCCTTGACCATGTGTTGGTCGAATATGTGTCGGCCGGTGACATTGCCGCGCGCCTCGCCGAAGGCTCGGTGCATATGGGCATTACCGGTGAAGATTTATTGCGCGAAGAAATCCTCGATATGGAAAGCGCCGTGCAGCTTTGTCTGCCGCTCGGCTTCGGTCAGGCCGATGTGGTGGTTGCCATTCCCGATGGCTGGGTCGATGTCACCACCATGTTTGACTTGGCCGATGTAGCGGCTGAGTTTCGCACCCGTCATGGCCGGCTCATGCGTGTTGCGTCAAAATATGAGCACCTCACCTATGATTTCTTTATCCGCCACGGGGTTGAGTTTCAGTGGCTGCCCAGTTTCGGCGCAACCGAAGCGGCCCCCAATTCCGGTGCGGCGGAGGCCATTGTCGACATCACCTCAACCGGCGCGACTTTAAAAGCCAATGATTTACGCATTCCCGAAGACGGGGTGATTTTGAAAAGCCAAGCCAATCTTGCCGCCGCCCTGAAAGCCGAATGGTCGCCCGACGCACGCGCCGCCGCCAAGCGCATATTGGCACAAATTTCGGCCATGCAAGCGGGTGAGAAAATGATGGAATTGAAATTCACCGCGCCGACACCGCCCGAGCAATTCCTCTCTATGGATGATGCGCTGATGCACAATGCGGTGGCCAGTGAGGCGGGCTTTGCCTGCACCATGATTGTGCCGCGCGACCGCTTTGCTGATATGCGCGATGCGCTGGGTCAACGCGGCATTGCGGTGATTGCCGATACGCCTAAATTTATTTTCGGGCCGGATAATAATCGCGCCTATGAGCGGTTGAGCGGCGTCCTCGCCTAGCGCCATGAGCGTTCTCATTGCCACCATTATCCTCATCGCCACTTTGGCGACAGCCTTTTTGTCGTCTATTTTCGGCATGTTGGGCGGGCTGATTTTGATGGGCATTTTGGCCAGCATTTTGCCGATTGCCTCAGCCATGGTGCTGCACGGCCTCATTCAACTGACCTCCAATGGCTATCGCGCTTGGCTCAACCGCAAAGATATTATCTGGGCCATTGTGACAACATTGTTTATCGGCAATGTGTTGGCGATGACGGGTCTGGCTTTCGTTGCCTTTTCGCCTGACCGCGTCACCGTGCTGCTGGCATTGGGACTATTGCCCTATATTGCTTGGGCGCTGCCCAAGAATCTGGCGCTTGATGTCAGTAAAAAGCCGGTCGGGCTGCTGGCCGGTACGGTGGTGGTGACGACCAATTTATTGGCAGGGGTCGGCGGGCCGATATTGGATGTGTTTTTCCAGCGCGTGCAATTGACCCGCCATCAAGTGGTCGCCACAAAAGCGGTGGCGCAAGCATTGGGCCATATTTCGAAAGTAATTTTCTATGGCGGCCTTGCCGCCTCAGCCGGTCAGCAAGACTGGCCGGAAGCGTGGCTGCTTTTAGCCGCTATCATCGCCTCTATCACCGCCACGACACTCGGCAAGCGGGTCTTGGACAAGATGCAAGACGCGAGTTTTTTCAGCTGGACGCAGCGCATTATGCTGATTGTCGGTGCGGTTTTGATTGCCCGAGCGCTTTATCTGATATCGGCATAATGCGCATGGCGCGCCACCGCGCTTTGTAAAAATGTGCCGACCAATAAAGCAGCCGGTAAAAGTGACAGCGGATACAATCTATCCTCCTTGACGGAACACAACCGATTTGACGCCACATTAGGGCGCAAGGGTTTTTTTTCGGTTAATGCGAACGCGGTTTAATGCGTCTTCCTGTTTTTATTTTTCTTTGCTCTCCAGGAGCGGGCGCAAACTAGCAAAAGCGTGCGGTTTTTGCCAATGTTTTATCTATCATTTTTTCAAGGCAAAAAAAGGGCCGCCCCGAAGGACGGCCCTTAAATTTTTGAAGCGAAAAGCGGCTTACATCATACCGCCCATACCGCCCATACCGCCCATATCCGGCATGGCCGGAGCTGCGCTGGCCGGTGCCGGTTTTTCGGCAACCATCGCTTCTGTCGTAATCAACAGACCGGCCACAGACGCAGCATCGCGCAGAGCCGTGGTCACCACTTTGGCCGGATCAACAATACCGGCCGCGATGAGGTCGCAATAGGTTTCGTTTTGCGCGTCAAAACCGATTTTGCCTTTACCGTCCAGCACTTTGCCGACAACGATAGAGCCTTCAACTCCGGCATTTTCTGCAATCTGACGCAGCGGCGCTTCCAAAGCGCGGCGAATAATATTGATACCGGCTTGAATATCGGCATTGTCGTTGGTCAGTTTTTCAACCGCTTGCGTGGCCAGCAACAAGGCCGTGCCACCGCCCGGAACAATACCGGCTTCAACGGCGGCGCGGGTTGCGTTCAGCGCATCATCGACGCGGTCTTTACGCTCTTTCACTTCCACTTCCGTGGCACCGCCGACTTTCAGCACGGCAACACCGCCGGCCAATTTCGCGACACGCTCTTGCAGCTTTTCGCGGTCATAATCGGATGTGGTGTTTTCGATTTGCGTGCGAATTTGCGCCACACGCGCCTCGATGTCTTTTTTATTGCCGGCACCGTCGACAATCACCGAGTCATCTTTGGTGATGTTGACGCGCTTGGCCGTACCCAACATATCGAGGGTCACGTTTTCCAACTTGATACCGAGGTCTTCCGACACCACCTGACCGCCGGTCAAAATGGCAATATCTTCCAACATGGCTTTACGGCGATCGCCAAAGCCCGGCGCTTTCACGGCAGCGATTTTCAAACCGCCACGCAGCTTATTGACCACCAAAGTGGCCAGCGCTTCGCCTTCAATGTCTTCAGCGATAATCAAAAGCGGACGCGAGGCTTGCACCACCGCTTCCAAAATCGGCACCATGCTTTGCAGGTTCGACAATTTCGCTTCATGCAGCAAAATCAGCGGGTCTTCCAACTCAGCCGTCATTTTATCGGCATTGGTGATGAAATAAGGCGACAGATAACCGCGGTCAAACTGCATGCCTTCAACCACGTCCAATTCGCTTTCAAGGCCTTTGGCTTCTTCCACCGTAATCACGCCTTCATTGCCGACCTTATCCATCGCTTCGGCAATCATCGCACCAATTTCGGCTTCGCCATTGGCAGAGATTGTGCCGACTTGCGAAATCTCTTCATTGGATTTCACTTTTTTCGAGCGCTTTTCAATATCGGCCAGTGCCGCAGCGGCAGCTTGGTCGATACCGCGTTTCAAATCCATCGGGTTCATACCGGCGGCAACCGCTTTGTGACCTTCGCGCACAATCGCTTGCGTCAGAACGGTGGCGGTTGTGGTGCCGTCACCGGCTACATCATTGGTGCGCGAAGCCACTTCGCGGACCATTTGTGCGCCCATGTTTTCAAACTTATCTTCCAGCTCAATTTCTTTGGCAACCGAAACACCGTCTTTGGTGGTGCGCGGCGCGCCGAATGATTTATCGAGCACAACATTGCGGCCTTTCGGGCCCAGCGTCACTTTCACGGCATCGGCAAGAATGTCGACACCCTTCAGCATTTTATCGCGGGCTTCTGAGCCAAAAGTTACTTCTTTAGCCATCTCAATCTCCTATTGGATATGGGGTCGGGGCTAGCCGATAATTCCCAAAATGTCGCTTTCTTTCATGATCAACAGCTCTTCGCCATCAATCGTTACCTCATTGCCGGACCATTTACCGAACAAGACTTTGTCTTTCGGCTTTACGTCCAGCGGCGTAACTTTGCCGTCATCAGCGCGTGCGCCGCTTCCCACGGCCACCACTTCACCTTGTGAGGGCTTTTCTTGCGCCGAGTCGGGAATGATAATCCCTCCGGCGGTTTTTGTGTCTTCATCGACGCGACGCACCAATACGCGGTCATGCAAAGGACGAAATTTCATCTGTCAATCTCCCATTTGATTGAGTTTTGGCACTCCTCCTGTTGGAGTGCCAATTTGCTCATTGGAGATAGGGAGAAGCCTCCGCCCTGTCAAGAGAAGCGACAAAAAAAACTAAATATCGGTAAAACGTCGGAAACCGGACAGATAGGCCGGTGACGCAAACGCCACCGGCCGCCAATTCGCAGCCCGGGCGGAGGACCGCAATACGGTAGGTGGGAATAACCGCATACAATCCACAGGCGTAAAACTGGCTCACTCGAAAGTGCTTTGCCTCTTTCACGCATGCCGCGCCCGCTGGCAATAGGGATATTCTCAATAAATACAATAGTTTATAAATTTTTACCTCGTATTTAACTTATTGCTCTCGAGTGACAGATATTGCCTTTCTGCAATGCCCCCACTAATGGCCTTATGCGATTGTCTGGCCACCATCAATGACCATTTGCTGGCCGGTCATGAAATTGCCCGCATCGCTGGCCAAAAACACCGCCGCGCCGGCAATTTCAT
>RFZE01000080.1 GCA_009920875.1 Alphaproteobacteria bacterium
AAGTAAAGGTATATTTACTTTAAAATGGAAATGGGGTAGGAATATTGGTAAAAAAATAAAATTGTTGCCAATGTATGATTATGATTTGTTGGAGTATCATTTTTATTCAGCCGCAAGGCGCGAAAGCTGTCAGACATCATCGTCTCCCGTTAAATTTTCAAATGTCAAAAAGGCAAGGTTGCCCGGTGGCAGGCGCAGTCAATTCGCCCTGCCACATAACGCGGGTGCCGCGCACCATAGTGCCGACCGGCCAGCCGCGAATGGTGCGACCGGTAAAAGGCGACCAGCCGCAGCGCGCTGCAATCCAGTCTTCAGTAATGGTCTCGCTGCGCTTTAAATCAACAAAGGTCAAATCGGCATGATTGCCGATTTCAATCGCGCCTTTCTCTTTCAAGCCGAAAAGTTTTTGTGCATTGAGGCTGGTCAGCGTGACCAATTTCTCAAGCGATAATTTACCTTCCGCCATATGGTCGAGCATGAGCGGCAGCAAGGTTTGCACACCCGGCATACCGGCCGGTGAATGCGGATAGGGTTCGGCTTTTTCTTCGCGCGTATGCGGCGCATGGTCGGAGCCGATAACATCGACAATGCCCTGCTCCAGCGCCTTCCAAAGCGCGGCGCGATGGCGCGCCTCGCGAATGGGCGGGTTCATTTGCGCAAAGGTGCCGATCTCTTCATAAGCTTCAGGCGCGGCCAAAGTTAAATGTTGCGGCGTCACTTCCACCGACACAATGTCGCGATTGGCGGCCAGCATTTGCATTTCTTCTTCTGTCGTCACATGCAGCACATGAATATGCTGATTGGCTTCGCGCGCCAGCTTAATCAAACGACGGGTCGAGGAAATCGCCGCTTCTTCATCGCGCCAAACCGGATGCGTCAGCACATTGCCGGTTTCAGCCAGCGGGCGGCGCTCGCGCAGGCGATATTCATCTTCGCTGTGAAACGCGGCGCGGCGGTTAATATGTTTTAAAATATCACCGACGCCATCATCATCGGGCACCAGCAAATTGCCGGTCGATGAGCCCATAAAGACTTTGACCCCGCAAATGCCTTCCATGCGCTCAAGTTCGGGCAATTGAGCCGCATTTTCATGCGTGCCGCCGACATAAAAAGCGAAATCGCAATGCATGCGATTGCGCCCGCGCGCAACCTTATCTTCAATTGCTTCCTTATTGGTGGTCGGCGGTTTGGTATTGGGCATTTCAAACACCGCCGTCACCCCGCCCATCACGGCAGCCAATGAGCCCGATTGCAAATTTTCTTTATGCTCAAGGCCGGGTTCGCGAAAATGCACTTGCGTATCAATGACGCCTGGCAGCACGGTGAGGCCCGAGACATCAAGACGCTCATCGGCCTCGGCATCAGCCAAATCGCCAATCGCCGCAAAGCGCTCATCTTTAATGGCGATATCGCCTTCCTGCGCGCCTTGCGGGCCGGCAATGGTGCCGCCGGAAATAATCAGGTCATATTTTTCTGTCGTCATCAATCTACTCGCTTTTTTCAACTCATAGCAGAACCGTCGCCTTCTGTCTTTTGTTTTGCACCCGCCTGTGCCGCACTTTCAACAGGCGGTAAATGGCGCTCGGCATAGCGCGCCACCTCAACCGCATCTTGTCCGACATAGAGCCCATAGGGGCGTCCTTCATCTGCCGTATCTTCTCTATCAAGGCGCAGAACCAACGCTACACCAAGGCCGGCGGCCATGCGCATGGCCAGTCGGTCCGTGCCGATGACCAGCCGCGCGCGGCGCAACAGGCCGCCGGTTTTGGCATAAGACAAATCGTCAAAGCGGCTGATTTGCCCGGGCGGTATTTTTTCCATCAAACTATCGGCCAAGGCGCAGCCGCGATTGGCCAAAACAACAATATGCGCTTGTTTCAAGGCCGGCACACTATCGGCCAAACGCCAAATCAACTCGGCATAATGCCGCCAATCCCAAACGGCGCGCCCGTTTTCAGACAAAGCCAGCACAATCAAAGGCGCGTCGGGCGCCAGCGTTTCCGGCAGGGCCAGATGCACTTTATCAGCTGTCCAAATATGCGGCGGGCGCAGCTTGCCGGTCGCAAAAAGGGCCGGCAGCGCATAGCTACCGGCGGCGAAACGATAATGATGGCGGTGGCGCGCCCATAAAAGAAATGGCAGGCGCGTCGCGGTCAATGAAATGACGCGATGCCAATTATGCCCCATTGCTTCGCCGAGCAATCGCATTGTCGGCATTTTGCCGCTCAGTTGACGATGCGTGATAAAGCGTAATTGCGCCGGTGCATCGGCAAAAAACGGCACGAAATCCTCATGCATGACCAAATGCACCGGACGCGCCGGTTCAAAGGCCAATAATTCAGCCAGCACGCCGGTGGCGGTAAATGCATCAAGCCGATCGGGCGGCAGAATGATAAGATTGCTGCGCGGTGCCATTGTTTAAATTATAAGGCCAGCGGCGCCGATAAGCCAGTCGCCCTTTGGGCTTGAAATTTTCGTCATTCAGGCGCACATCTTGCAAATGAGCATTTTTCACACTCCGCTGACTGACCGAACCATATTGCGCATTGCCGGCGATGACCGCATTGATTTTATGCAAAATCTGGTGACGCAAGATGTTGCGCGACTACAAAGCGGGGCATGCGTGATGGCTGCTTTACTGACCCCACAAGGCAAGCTGCTCTATGATTTTCTGATTTTTGTCGAGGACGAAGCGCTGCTGATTGATTGCGAAGCGGCTGAGGCCGATGCGCTGGCAAAAAAATTATCGCTGTATAAATTGCGCGCCGATGTGACGATTGAGGCGACCGATTTGAACGTCCATGCGCTGTGGCAAGAAGACGGCCTGCCCTGTCCGCCTATGGCCGGGTTTTACGAAGACCCGCGCAGCGACGGCTTGGGCTTGCGCGGGTTTTTCAGCGCATCGCCCGACATCGCCCTGCCCGAGAGAAGCGCTGATGATTGGCACGCCAATCGCATGCGATGCGGCGTCCCGCAAGGGGCAATGGAAATGCCGCCGGGCAGTGTTTTCCCCCTCGAATACGGGTTTGCCGATATGCAGGCCATTGATTTTCAAAAAGGCTGTTTTGTCGGCCAAGAAGTAACCTCGCGCACCCATCGCAAAGGCAGTTTGCGCAAAAAGCTTTACCCGATTGTTCTGTCGCAAGCGGTCGGGGCAAGCGGCGACAAGCTGATGACAGGCAATGGCAACGCCCAGCGCGTCGGCGGCGAATTGGTAGCGCGCCATGAGATGCTCGGCCTCGCACTTATCCGCGAAGATGCAAAAACCGAAAAGCTGACGCTGAATGACACCGACATCGCCATTCAAAGTGCCGTTTCGTAACAAAATGTCACTCAATGTGACGGCAAAACCATGCCCTAACTGTCGCCTTGCGCCCGCAATATGCTAGTTTACTGTCAGATTGTGGAGGGTTTCAGATGAACCAAGTTATTTTGACCGGCACCGGTTTGTTCACGCCGGCGGAATCAATCAGCAATGAAGAGCTCGTCGAGAGTTTCAATAACTATGTCGAGAAATTCAACAGTGAAAACGCCGCCGCCATTGAGGCCGGTGAGATGGAAGCGCTGGCTCCGTCCAGTGTCGCATTTATCGAAAAAGCCTCAGGCATTAAAAGCCGCTATGTCATGGATAAAAAGGGCGTGCTGGATACCGATATTATGTGCCCGCGCATTCCCGAACGCGGCAATGATGAGCCTTCGCTTTTGGCCGAAATGGGCGTTAATGCCGCCAAGCAAGCGCTGGAAGAAGCGCAATTGGACGCCAATGATATTGATGCCGTGCTGGTCGCTTGCGCCAATCTGCAGCGCGCCTATCCCGCCATTTCCATCGAGATACAAGATTTGCTGGGCATTGACGGTTTTGCCTTTGATATGAATGTCGCTTGCTCATCAGCCACTTTCGGCATTCAAACCGGCTATGACATGATCCGCTCGGGCAGCGCCAAGCGGGTGATGATGCTGAACACGGAAGTCTGTTCAGGCCATCTCAATTTCCGCGACCGCGACAGCCATTTTATTTTCGGCGATGTCGCGACAGCGGTGATTTTGGAAGATGCGGAACTGGCCAAAAACAAACAGGGCTTTGAGATTGTCGATACGCGCTTGGTGACCAAATTCTCAAACAATATTCGTAATAATTTCGGCTTCCTCAACCGCACTGCGCCTGAAAACCGCGATGATGATGACAAGCTTTTCATTCAAGAAGGCCGCAAAGTGTTCCGCGAAGTGTCGCCTATGGTGGCGCAGCTTATCACCGACCATTTGGCCGATAATAATCTGCAAGCCTCGGGCTTGCGGCGCATGTGGTTGCACCAGGCCAATCGCAATATGAATGATTTTATCGCCAAAAAAGTATTGGGCTATGACCCGACCGAAGATGACCAGCCGACCGTATTGGATGAATATGCCAATACCAGTTCAGCCGGTTCAATCATTGCCTTTCACAAACATAAGGATGATTTCAAGGCCGGTGAAATGGGCGTGATTTGCAGTTTTGGCGCCGGTTATTCAGCCGGCAGCGTTATTGTGCGCCGCGCCGGATAAGCCTACCCTATGCCGATGAGTGACAGCGGCAATACGGATATTTTAATCGACATCAGCACCGCCATTTTGCGCGCCCATGAGGGTGAGTTGCAATTTCGCGCATTGGAAGATGCTGGCGAAAGCGCCAAGCGTTTGCCGTTTGGCCCGTTTATGCCCCACCGCCACCGCACCATGGAAATCAGCCTGCGCCAATGGGTGCGCGAACAAGTGGGGGTTGATTTGGCGCATGTTGAGCAGCTTTACACATTTGCCGATCAGGGCCGCTATCGGAGCGGTGAAAGCGATGAGCGTCATGTCGTATCGGTCGGCTATTTGGCACTGGCGCGCGCCGAAGATGCGGGCGGTGGCGCGTGGGACAATCTCTACCGTCATTTCCCGTGGGAGGATTGGCGCACCGGGCGGCCCGATGTGCTCGATGCCGTGATATTACCGGCGCTCGATAATTGGCTGGGGCGGCATGACCATGCCGCTGAACGTGTGCGGCTGGCCTTTGGCCGCAATGAAGCACAATGGGATGAGGAGTTTGTGCTGGAGCGCTATGAATTGCTTTATCAGGCCGGTCTTATTGAAGAGGCAGTGCGCGACGGGCGCATCACATCGCCGCCGCAAGAGGCATTGGGTGCGCCCATGCAGCTTGACCATCGGCGCATTTTGGCCACCGCTTTGGGGCGCTTGCGCGGCAAACTGAAATATCGCCCGGTGCTGTTTGACCTGATGCCTGACCGCTTTACCTTGCGAGCGCTGCAAGAAACCACCGAATTGGTTATCGGCACATCGCTGCATAAGCAGAATTTTCGCCGCCTTGTGGAAAAGTCGGGCTTTGTTGAAGCGACCGGCGAAACCAGCCGCACGCGCGGCCGTCCGGCTGAATTATTCCGCTTCCGGCATGGCAATCGCGCCGACCGACCGCTGGCCGGATTGCGGGTCTCGGGCGGGCGTAAAACCGGCCGCACTTCTTAGGCGCGTCTGCCGCACCCATTTGCACTTGCTTTTCAGCCCCGCTCACCCATACTATAAGATAACAATTATGCTCAAAGTGAGTATAAATAAGGGACGACTATGTTTACTGCCAGTGAAAGCTTGATTGACCACGCCATAACCGCACCGCCGGGACAAAGCGGTGCGCGCATTTTGGAAGAAATGGATATTGCCTATTCCGACGGTTTGGCGCGCGATATGGCGCCGCTTTATGAACGTGTCAAAAGCGTCATTCCTTCGGTCGAATGGCCGTTTTTTGCGCCCTATATCAAGGCCATTAACGAGCTGAAAAAAGAGAAAAATGCCGTCATTTTGGCGCATAATTACCAAACGCCGGAAATTTTTCACTGCATTGCCGATGTCGTTGGCGACAGCTTGCAATTGGCGGTCGAAGCGGCCAAAGCCGAGGGCGATATGATTGTCCAATGCGGCGTGCATTTCATGGCCGAAACTTCGAAATTGCTCAATCCTGAAAAAACCGTGCTCATTCCCGATATGGGGGCCGGTTGTTCGCTGGCAGAATCGATTACCGCGCAAGATGTGCGCGCTTTGCGCGAAGCCTATCCGGGCGTGCCGATTGTTACCTATGTCAACACATCGGCTGCGGTGAAGGCCGAAAGCGATGTTTGCTGCACCTCCTCCAATGCGGTGAAAATCGTCAATGGCATGGGCAGCGACCGCGTCTTGTGTATTCCGGATGAATATTTGGCGCAAAATGTCGCCCGCGAAGCCGATGTTGACGTGATTGCCTGGAAAGGCCGCTGCGAAGTGCATGAATTATTCACGGCGGAAGAATTGCAGCAATATCGCGAAGATGATCCGGGCCTGAAAATCATCGCACACCCCGAATGCAAACCCGATGTGCTGGACGAAGCCGATTTTTCCGGCTCGACCTCAGCGATGATAAAATGGGTCACTGACAATCAGCCCGAGCGCGTGATGATGGTGACGGAATGCTCGATGAGCGACAATATTGCGGTCGAAAATCCAAAAGTAAACTTTGTCCGCCCGTGCAATCTGTGCCCGCATATGAAACAGATTACCCTGCCGAAAGTGCTGGAAGCGATGGTGCTCAACCGCACGGAAATTATCGTCGACCCTGAGATTGCCGATAAGGCGCGCGCCGCTGTCGAGCGCATGATTGAACTGAGCAAATAGGCATATGATGCACGCCACAAACGGCAATATTATTGATGCAGGT
>RFZE01000009.1 GCA_009920875.1 Alphaproteobacteria bacterium
CTGGAGCTTGCCATCGCCTACAGCACCCAGCGCAAGCAGTTCGGCACGCCCATCAGCGCCTTCGACCGGATCGCCGGCAAGATCGGCTGGATGGTGGTGGAAATCATGGTCGCCCGCCAGTTGACCTTCTACGCGGCGCGGCAAAAGGATTCGGGGCGGCGCTGCGACATGGAAGCGGGCATGGCCAAGCTGCTGGCGGCACGTGTTGCCTGGGCGGCGGCGGACAACGCTGTGCAGGTGCATGGCGGCAACGGCTACGCGGTCGAGTTCCCGGTCAGCCGCCTGCTGGCCGATGCGCGCATTCTCAACATTTTCGAAGGGGCGGCGGAAATCCAAGCGGATATTATTGCCCGCCATTTGGCGCAATAGGGCGGAAAGTCTATGTCTTTTGTTAATTATCTCATTCCCATCGGCCTGATTGCCGTCACCTTGGTGTTGCTGGCCGGTCTGGCCAATATGTTGCGCGGCGGCGAAGCGTCACTGTCGCAAAAATTGATGCGCTGGCGCGTCGGCCTGCAATTTGCAACAGTGGTTTTGGTGATGCTCGGTTTTTATCTGTCAGGACGCTAAATGGTGAAATTGACCAAAATCTATACCCGCAGCGGCGATGATGGCAGCACCGCTTTGGCCGATGGCACGCGCCGCGCCAAGCATGATGCGCGCATTGCCGCTTATGGCGCGGTCGATGAGACCAATGCCGCTTTGGGCACGGCGCGGCTTTATACCAAAGACCATGCGGCACTCGATGCTGTTTTGGCGCGGCTGCAAAATGATTTGTTCGATTTGGGTGCTGATTTGGCAACCCCGGATGATGTCGATTTCGAGGCTTTGCGTATCACCCCGGCGCAAGTGACACGGCTGGAAAGCGAAATAGATACGCTGAATGATAAATTGCAGCCTTTGGACAGTTTTGTATTGCCGGGCGGAACCGAAGCGGCGGCGCATTTACATTTGGCGCGCACGCTGATGCGGCGCGCCGAGCGGCGTTTGAGCGCGGCCATGGAGGCGGGCGATGCTTTCTCCGATAGCGCGCGGCAATTTATCAATCGCGCTTCCGATTTATTGTTCGTGGCGGCGCGCACGGCCAATGAAAATGGCGAAAAAGACGTAAAATGGGTGCCAGGCGCCAATCGGTAGCATAGGCGATGCGCGTTTTGACGCAGGGTCTGTGTGGCTCGTCAATTGACTTATTTAGGCCAAATGCGTAATTAAATTCCGAGATACGCCCCGAATAGAAGAGCCGGGCGGTTTTTGTGGAGAGACCATTATGAAAATTCTTGTCCCCGTCAAACGCGTGGTTGACTATAATGTCAAAATTCGCGTCAAGCCGGACCAAACGGGCGTTGATTTGGCCAATGTCAAAATGTCGATGAACCCGTTTTGCGAGATTGCCGTTGAAGAAGCGGTGCGCCTGCAAGAGGCCGGAACCGCAACCGAAATCATTGTTGTTTCAGTCGGCCCTGCGCAAGCGCAAGAAACCATTCGCACCGCTTTGGCAATGGGCGCCGATCGCGGTATTTTGGTCAAAACCGATGATGAGTTGGAGCCTTTGGGCATTGCCAAAGTGCTGAAAGCCGTGGTTGAGGCCGAAAGCCCTGATTTGGTGATTCTCGGCAAGCAAGCGATTGATGGCGACAATAACCAAACCGGCCAAATGCTGGCCGCGCTGCTCGGTTGGTCGCAAGGGACATTCGCCTCTGAACTGGGTATTGAAGGTGACAAGATTAATGTCACGCGCGAGATTGATGGCGGTTTGCAAAGCGTCAAACTGGCCATGCCGGCCATCATCACCACGGATTTGCGTTTGAATGAGCCGCGCTATGCCTCGCTGCCCAATATTATGAAAGCCAAGAAAAAGCCGATTGATGAAAAAGAATTGGCCGAATATGGCGTCGATGCCGCACCACGCTTGGAAATCGTCAAAGTGGCCGAGCCGGCCGAGCGCGAAGCCGGTGTGAAAGTTGAAACCGTCGGCGAACTGGTCGACAAGCTGAAAAACGAAGCAGGGGTGATATAATGAATACGCTGCTGATAGCTGAACATAATAATGAAACCCTGGCCGATGCGACTGTGAAAGCCGTTACCGCGGCCGCGCAAATGGGCGGCGAATGCCATGTGCTGGTCGCCGGCAGCGGTTGCGCTGCGGTTGCCGACCAAGCTGCCAAGCTGGAGGGTGTGGCCAAAGTTTTGCTCGCCGATGACGCGCAATATGAAAAGCAATTGGCCGAACCGATGGCGGCTCTGGTTGTCGCCATGGCCGATGGTTATGCAACCATTGCCTCACCGGCCTCGACCAATGGTAAAAATTTCATGCCGCGCATTGCTGCGCTTTTGGATTGCAGCCAAATTTCTGACATTACCGCCGTCATTGACGCCAACACATTTGAGCGTCCGATTTATGCCGGCAATGCCATTCAGACCGTCAAAGTCACTGAAGCCAAAAAGGCCGTGACCATTCGCGCAACCGCTTTTCAAGCGGCCGGTGATGGTGGCAGCGCTGGCGTTGAAGCGGCCGGCGCGGCGGATAATCCGGGCCTGTCGGAATTTGTGAATGAAGAGTTGACCAAATCAGACCGCCCCGAACTGACCTCTGCCAAAGTCGTCGTTTCCGGTGGTCGCGGCATGCAGTCGGGCGAAAACTTCCCGATGTTGGAAAAAGTTGCCGATAAGCTGGGAGCCGCTGTCGGTGCGTCGCGCGCTGCCGTGGATGCCGGTTTTGTGCCCAATGATTATCAAGTCGGGCAAACCGGTAAAGTGGTGGCGCCTGAGCTTTATATTGCCGTCGGCATTTCCGGCGCCATTCAGCATTTGGCCGGTATGAAAGATTCGAAAGTCATTGTTGCCATCAACAAAGACGAAGAAGCACCGATTTTCCAAGTGGCCGATTACGGTTTGGTGGCCGATTTGTTCACCGCCGTGCCGGAATTGGAAGAAGAATTGGGCAAGGCCGGATTGTAATCCGGCCTGTCGCCCGTTTCGCGACCCATGGCAAATATAAAAAATGTAGCGATTATCGGTGCCGGGCAAATGGGCTGCGGCATTGCGCATGTGTTTGCCCTGGCCGGTTATCGAGTCTTGCTCAATGATATTAATGCGGCACATTTAAGCGCCGGTCTTGCCACTATTGAAAAAAATCTGGCGCGCCAAGTGGCGTCGGAAAAAATCACTCAAAGCGACAGCGAGGAGGCTTTGGCCCTGATCTCGACCCATGGTGAGCTTGCCGCTTTGGCGGAAGCCGATTTGGTCATTGAGGCGGCCAGCGAAGACGAAAATATCAAGCTGCAAATTCTTGAAGCGGTCAGCGCGCTTGTCTCAGACGACACGCTTTTGGCCTCCAATACATCATCAATTTCCATCACCAGGCTGGCCGCGCAGACGCGCCATCCGGAAAATTTTATCGGCATGCATTTTATGAATCCGGTGCCGGTCATGCAATTGGTTGAGCTTATTCGCGGCATGGCGACCAGCGATGAAAGTTTCGAAACGGCGCAAGCCATTGTCCAAAAGCTCGGCAAAACCGCCGCCATGTCAGAAGATTATCCGGCCTTTATCGTCAATCGCATATTGCTGCCAATGATAAATGAGGCGGCGTTTGCGCTTTATGAAGGCGTCGGCTCGGTGGCGAGCATTGATGAGGCCATGCAATTGGGCGCCAATCACCGCATGGGGCCGCTGCAATTGGCCGATTTCATCGGCTTGGATACATGCGTGTCGATTATGCGCGTCTTGCAAGACGGGCTGGGTGATGACAAATATCGCCCCTGTCCGCTTTTGGTCAAATATGTCGAAGCCGGTTGGCTCGGTCGCAAAAGCGGGCGTGGCTTTTATGATTATGGCGGCGACAGCCCGGTGCCGACGCGCTAATTGTTCAAATAATAATCCAATAAAGCATGCACTTCGGGGGCGTCCCAATCGGCTTCGCCGGCCAAGCGACCGATTTCCATGCCGTTTTCATCCAACAGCAATGTCGTCGGCAGACCGATAAGGGCGACGGCGCGTGCTGATTTATAGCTCGCATCATAAAGCCGCGTGACGTTTTTGACGGCCAATTCATTGAGGAATTTTTCACCTTTGCCGGCGCCCGAGCGATCGACCGATAGGGTGATGACTTTCACGTTTTTATCTTGATAGCGCCCTGCCAGCATATCCAATTGCGGCATTTCCTTGCGGCACGGGGCGCACCAAGTGGCCCAAAAATTGACCAGCACCAAGCGGCCTTCAATGTCGCTGATTTTTACCTGCGTGCCGTCAGCTCTTTGCACAAATAAGTCGGGCAGGGTTTTGCGCGTCGCATGGGTCACGAATTTATCAAGCTGCGGCCCCAAGGAAGCGCTTTTTTTCGCTTGCGGCGGCTTGCTTTCGTCGCTTGGCTTGCTGTATAGGGACACAGCAAGAGCGCCGGTCACAACCACAACAAGCCCCAGCACAGCCGCATGACGGCGGACGAATCGGGCAAATTGTGACAGACTGGCTTTGGATGACATATGAACCTCCTTAAGGGGCAGGCAATGAGTAACCGCATGTGGGGCGGCCGGTTTGGTGGCAGTCCCGATGACATTATGGAAGAAATTAACGCTTCCATCGGCTTTGACCAGCGTTTGTTTGCACAAGACATTCGCGGTTCATTGGCGCATGCGCAAATGCTTGTCAAACAAGGGATTATTTCCGCCGCAGACGGCAAGGCGATTGCCGACGGGCTGGGCCAAATCGAGGCCGAAATTAAAGACGGCACATTCACTTTTTCGCGCGCGCTGGAAGATATTCATATGAATATTGAAGCGCGGCTGGGCGAGCTTATCGGCGAGGCGGCGGGACGGCTGCATACGGCGCGCTCGCGCAATGACCAAGTGGCGACCGATTTCCGGCTTTATGTGCGCGATGCGCTCGACCATATGGGCGCGCAAATTCATGGCTTGATGGGCGTTTTGCTGAACCAAGCCGAGGCCCATGCCGAAACCATCATGCCGGGCTTTACCCATTTGCAACCGGCGCAACCGGTGACTTTCGGCCATCATCTCTTGGCCTATGTCGAAATGCTGGCGCGCGATGCGGGTCGCTTTGGTGATGCGCGGGCGCGGATGAATGAAAGCCCGCTCGGCGCTGCCGCTTTGGCCGGCACCGGGTTTGATATTGACCGCGATATGACGGCTCAGGCGCTCGGTTTTGACCGGCCTATGGGCAATAGTATGGATGCGGTATCCGACCGCGATTTTGCGCTGGAAGCTCTATCGGCGGCGGCCATTTGTGCCACCCATTTATCGCGTTTGGCTGAAGAGATTGTTATTTTCTCCGGCCCCGCTTACGGCTTTTTTGACCTGCCCGATGCGTTCTCCACCGGCTCTTCCATCATGCCGCAAAAGCGCAATCCCGATGCGGCCGAATTGGTGCGCGCCAAAACCGGCCGCATTATCGGCGCGCTGGGTGGCTTGATGATTGTCATGAAAGGTCTGCCTTTGGCCTATTCAAAAGATATGCAGGAAGACAAGGAAGGCGTGTTTAACGCGCTCGACAGCCTGTCTTTGAGCTTGGCCGCAATGAGCGGCATGATGGGCGCGCTCGGCATAAATGGCGAGGCCATGCGCGCCGCTGCCGGTAGCGGGTTTTCCACCGCCACGGATTTGGCCGATTGGCTGGTGCGCGAAGCGGGATTGCCGTTTCGCCAAGCCCATCATGTCACCGGTCAATTGGTGGCATTGGCCGAAGAAAATAATTGCGCATTGGAAGATGTGCCGCTGGCCGATATGCAAAATGTCGAAGCGGCGATTTCCGAAAATGTGTTTTCAGTTTTGAGCGTCGATAATTCGGTCGCCTCGCGGCGTGCTTTTGGTGGCACGGCACCCGATAATGTGCGCGCGCGTGTGGCGCATTGGCAAAATTGGTTGTCGGAAAACGCGCCATCATGATGCGCCGTCTTACATCTTTCATCACCGCTTTTGTGCTTGGCTTTACACTGGTCGCGGTGAGCGGCTGCGGCAAGCGCGGTGAATTGCGCTTGCCCGATGAGCAATCGCAAAGCGCGCTCTTTTGGGAGCAGCCCTATGGATGAGTTTGGCTATCACGACGGCGCGCTGCATGCTGAGCAAGTTTCGATAGAGGCATTGGCCGAAACTGTCGGCACGCCGTTTTATTGCTATTCGGCGGCGACCTTGCGCCATCATTATCACGTGCTGGATGCGGCTTTGGCCGAAAACGGTTTGTCTGACCGGCTGATTTGCTATTCGGTGAAGGCCAATTCCAATCTCGCCGTTATTGCCACATTGGCGCAAATGGGGGCGGGTGCCGATATTGTTTCGCAAGGGGAATTGCGCCGCGCTTTGCAGGCCGGTGTGCCGCCCGAAAAAATCGTCTTCTCGGGTGTCGGCAAAACGGCGGAAGAAATGCGCGCCGCGCTCGAAGCCGGTATTTTGCAGTTCAATGTCGAAAGCCTGTCGGAAATCGATTTATTGGCCGAAACCGCCAGCGCTTTGGGCAAAACCGCCGAAATTGCGTTGCGCGTCAATCCCGATATTGAAGCGGGCACGCATAAAAAAATTTCCACCGGCACGGCGGAAACCAAATTCGGCATTGCCTGGGAAGAGGCTGAAGCCGGTTTCGCCCATGCACGCGCTTTGGACGGGGTTGAAGCGGTCGGTATTGATATTCACATTGGCAGTCAAATTACCGATTTGACGCCGTTTCGCCGCGCTTTTGAAAAAGTCGGGGCTTTGCTGAGCGCTTTGCGTGCCGACGGGCATGATATTCGCCGCCTCGATTTGGGCGGCGGTTTGGGCGTGCCTTATGCGCGCGAAGGCGATGGCGATAATGCGCTGCCGCCTGAGCCGCGCGCCTATGCGCAGCTGATTGCTGAGACTTTGGGGGCAAGTGGCTGCACCATCATGCTGGAGCCGGGCCGTTTGATTGCTGCCAATGCCGGTATATTGGTGACGTCCGTGGTGCGCTGCAAAGAGGGGACGGCTAAGAATTTCATGATTGTCGATGCCGCCATGACCGAGCTGATGCGGCCGACTTTATATGATGCGCATCATCCGATTGCGCCGGTGCTGCAAGATGAAAGCGCGACAAAAAATTGGGATGTCGTCGGCCCGGTTTGCGAAACCGGTGACTTTCTGGGGCTTGACCGCGCTTTGCCGGTTTTACAGCCGGGCGCGCTATTGGCCATATTTGCGGCCGGGGCTTATGGGGCGGTGCTCGGCTCGGCTTATAATACGCGCCTTGCCGCGCCTGAGGTTTTGGTCGATGGCGATAAATGGCAAGTGGTGCGGGCGCGCCCCGATTATGAGGCGCTTTTGGCCGGTGAGGCGATTCCCGATTGGCTGTGAAAGCGGTTTGCTTTGCACCCCGAAAAACACGTAAAATCGCGGCAGATGATGATTCAAAAAGGCAACTGCCATGATCCGTCTTGAAAATGTGTCTTTGCGCTACCCGCAAGGGAAAGATGTGTTGCGCCATATCAATCTCGATATTCCGCAAGGCGCGTTTCGCTTTCTTACCGGCCCGTCCGGTGCCGGTAAAACCTCGCTGTTGAAACTGATTTTTCTGGCCCATGCGCCGAGCAGCGGGCGGATTTACCTAATGGGCCATGATGTCAGCGCCCAATCGCGCAAAAGCCGCGCTTTAATGCGCCGCCATATTGGCGTGGTGTTTCAAGATTTTCGCCTGATTGACCATTTGAGCGTTTATGAAAACATCACCTTGCCCTTGCGCATTGCCGGTCACAAACACAGTTTTTGGCATGAAAATGCCGTTGAATTGCTGAATTGGGTCGGCCTCGGCCAACGCCTTGAGGCGCTGCCCGAAACCCTGTCGGGCGGCGAACAGCAACGCGCCGCCATTGCCCGCGCCGTGATTACGCGGCCGCGCATAATTATCGCTGATGAGCCGACCGGCAATGTTGATCCGGAGATTGGCGAGCGGCTTTTGCGGCTCTTGATTGAGCTCAATAAAATGGGCACGACCATTGTCATTGCCACCCATGACCGGCAATTATGGGAAAAATTCGATTTTCCCCGTCTGCATTTGGATAACGGTCAGCTGGCTTTAATGCACGGGGGCGTGTGATGAGCGGCAGCAGCAAAATAACCATATTGCCACCGCAAAGCTTGGCCGGACCGGCATTGAGTGCGGTCACTATGGTGATGACTTTTCTTGCCTGTCTCGCTTTGGGGTGCAGCCTATTGGCCGACCGTGCCGCCGATCGCTGGCTGACCCGTGCGACCAGTGCGCTTTCCGTGCAAATTGTTGAAACCGGCACTTTATCGGCCGAAGAGCAATTGCCTAATGTGTTGCGCGAATTGCGCGCCGCGCCGGGCATTGATGCCATTCGCGTTTTGAGCCGCGATGATTTGGTGGCCTTGTTGGAGCCCTGGCTCGGCACCGGCAATATTGGCGAAGACATGCCCTTGCCGTTATTGATTGAAGTGACACCCAATGCCGATAATCCGCCGGCGACGCAAGCCCTGTCAGCGCAAATTCGCGCCATTGCGCCTGGCGCCTGGCTTGATACACATGGCCGTTGGCGCGAAACTTTGGAAAGCACGGCCAATGCCTTGCAGCTTTTTGCGGCGCTGGTTTTGACCATGGTCACTTTGGCCACCGCTATGGTGATTTTATTTGCCACTCGTGCCGGTCTGTTGGCCAATGAAGAAATCATTCACGTGCTGCATCAAATCGGCGCGCATGATGGTTATATTTCGCGCCGTTTTGAAGGCCATTTCATTCGCCGCACGGCGCTGGCCGCCGTGCTCGGTCTGGCCGCCGCTTTTATCTTTTTTTATACGCTGGGCGGCCTTGTCGACGAAGCGCGCCATGCTGATTTTCTGGCGTTGCTCTTGCCGATGCCTTTGGCGGCGATTTTTCTGAGCTGGCAAGTGACGCGGCGCTATGTGCTGCGCCGTTTGCGCGCCCAGCTTTAAGGCCGTGCCATGACGCGCTTTGGCGAAGAAGAAAGACGCAGCCGTCAGCAAATGATGGCAACATTGGGCGGCATGGGAAGCGGAGCTTTCCTTCTATTCCTGCTGTTTTTCATCATTTTTGCGCAAAGCTTAAAGGCCGGTCCCGATAGCGTGCCCGAGGCCGATGGTATCGTCGTGTTTACCGGCACCAGCCCGGTGCGCATTGAGACCGGACTGAAATTGCTGGCCGATGGCAAAGGTCAACGTCTGCTCATTAGCGGCGTCTATGAAGACCAGGATTTTGATATGATTTTGGCGATGGCGGGTGCCGATGGTGCGCGCTTGCGGTGCTGCATTGACCTGGATTATCGCGCCACCAATACGGTGGGCAATACGCAAGAAACCGCGCTATGGGCCGAAGTGCATGAATTTTCCAGTCTGATTGTGGTGACCAGCAGTCACCATATGCCACGCGCTTTTCTCGAATTGCGCCGCACATTGCCGACCACCAGCCTGTCGGCCTATCCGGTGCTGCCGCCCAATGTGCGGCTCGATTATTGGTATGCTTATCCCGGCACAATGGCGCTCTTACTGGGTGAATATATGCGCTATCTCTATGTGCTGAGCGGCCTGCCGGGGTTTAATTAAAATTGCGAAAAATTTTCTTACATAAAAGATTTGTCTTATTTGCGCCTTTCATCGCGCTGGCTGTGCTGGCGATGGTCGCTTTTGCGCTCTGGATTTTTGTCGCCGGTCGCATTGCTGATGAGCTTTCGGCCAATGGTTTTTCTTGGCAAAAACTGACCCGCGAAGGGTTTCCGGCGCGCATCAGCCTATATATGGATGCCCCACGCTGGCACGGCGATGATGTGGATTGGCAAAATCAAGAGCTCAGCATGACGCTGATGCCGTTTCAAGGCGGCCATGCGATTATCGATTTCCTTGGACCCCATTTTTTAAAGATTGGCGGGCGCGACATGCAGTTGGCGCATCAAGGCAATTTAATGAGCGTGGTGGTCGACGGTGACGGCGTCAATCGTGCTTCTTTCGAGGCAGATAAGGCCGATCTGCGCGCCGCGCGCGCCGGGTTTGATTGGCGCATGCAGGCGACACGTTTGGGTGTGCATATGCGGCGGCGCGATGATGCGCGCCATGATATTGCGCTTGTCGCCAAGCAACCCGCGCTGGCGCAAAACATAGAGGCGATAGGCGGCGGTTCATTGCGTTTGTCACGCTTGGAGGCGATGGCCAATGTGTCAGAGCAAATGCTGGCGCGCGGGCTTGCGGCCGGTGATGTTGTCGGCCTTGATCGCCTTACATTGGCCCGCAAAGGCTTAACGGTAATTGCCAAAGGCCGCGTCAAATTGCGTGCCAATGGTTATCTCGACGGCAGTTTGGATTTGGATGTTGTCAATCTCAAGGCTTTTGCCGATGCGCTGGTCGAGTTCGGCCTCATCAATAAGCGTGACAAAAGAAAACTGCTTTTATTGGGCGGACTTGGCGCGGCTTTGGGCGGTGATACGCAAGACCGATTGTCCTTGCCTTTGCGCTTTCAAAACAAACGGCTTTATTTGGGCCGCTTGGAATTGGGTGCGGCGCCCAAATGGCAATGATTATTTATCGCGGCCGAAATTCGGGCTGTCCGTGTCTTGACCGGCGTCAATAATCGATTGGCGAATGCCGCGCGTTTTTGTGAAAACATCTTCCAGATAACGCGCATCGCCGCGCCTGATGGCGGCTTGCAGCGCCGTCAAATCTTCTGAAAACCGCCCCAGCATTTCCAACACCGCATCCTTATTGGCGAGAAAAATATCGCGCCACATAATCGGGTCAGATGATGCGATGCGGGTGAAGTCGCGAAAACCGGAAGCGGAATATTTAATCACTTCCGAGCGCGTATCATTTTCCAACTGCGCTGCCGTGCCGACAATATTATAGGCAATCAAATGCGGCAAATGACTGGTAATGGCGAGCACCAAATCATGATGATCGGCCTCCATAAAAGTTACTTCCGAGCCCATGCCGCGCCATAATTTGGTGATTTCTTCCACCGCAATCAGGCTGGTATTTTCATCCGGTGTCAAAATGCACCAGCGTCCTTCGAACAATTCGGCAAAACCGGCTTCCGGCCCGGATTGTTCGGTGCCGGCAATCGGATGGCCGGGGACAAAATGCACACGGCCCTCCAAAAGCGGCGTCAGCTCTTTCAGCACGCCCGCTTTCACCGAGCCGACATCGGTCAAAATCGCATTATCTTTCAGCCCCGGCACAATTTCTTCGGCCAGTTGCTTTATGACGCTGAGCGGCGTGTTGAAGAACACAATATCGGCATCAATCACCGCTTCGGCGGCGGTGTCATGCACGCTGTCGACAAAACCAAGGTCAAGCGCCTTGTCGCGTGTCGCAGCCGAGCGCGCATAGCCTGAAATATGCGCCGCCAATTTGTTTTTCTTCAGCGCATGGCCGAGCGACGAACCGATAAGGCCGAGGCCGATAAGGGCAATATTGGGCTGGCTCACTTGGCGTCCCCATTTTTGACCTTTTCCAATGCGGCCAAAGCAGCGCGATTGGCGGCTTGTGTGCCGACGCTCAAACGCAGCATATGCGGCAAGCCATAGGCGGTCAGCGCGCGTGGAATGACCCCATTGGCGCATAAAACAGCATCGGCATTGGCCGCTTCTTGGGCATCGGCAAATTGCAAAAGAATGAAATTGGCCTGTGTGCTGCGCACGGAAATGCCCAACCCGCCAATTTGCTGCACCAGCCAATCGCGCCATTGCATATTATGGGCACGGCTGTTTGCAATATGCGCTTGGTCATCCAAAGCGGCGAGACCGGCGCTCATGGCGGCGGCATTAATATTGAACGGCCCGCGCAGACGATTGAGCGCTTCGGCAATGGTCGGCGGGCAATAGCCCCAGCCGAGCCGTAAAGCGGCCAGCCCATAGGCTTTGGAAAATGTGCGCGTGGTGACGACATTGTCATATGCCTCGACCATATCAAAAGCGGCGGGGTAATTTTCCGGTTCGACATATTCGGCATAAGCCCCATCCAGCACCAACAGCACATGAGCCGGCAGGGCTTGGTGCAGGCGCGCAATCTCGTCAGCGTCCAACATGGTGCCGGTCGGATTATTGGGATTGGCCAAAAAAATCACTTTGGTTTTATCTGTGAGCGCGGCCAGCAAGCCATCGACACTGGCCGTCAAATCTTCTTCCGCCACTTCGACTGGCGTGGCACCGGTGGCGCGGCTGGCCAGCTTGTAAATCAAAAAAGCGTGCGCCGTGTGCAGCATTTCATCGCCCGGCCCCAAATAGGCTTGCGCCAAAAGGCTCAAAATATCATCCGAGCCATTGCCGCAGACAATGTGCGCTGCATCCAGCCCATTGACCTCGGCCAGTTTCTCGCGCAAAGCGCGCGCGCCGCCATCGGGATAAAGCGATGGGTCGCCCAAATTTTTAAGCGCGGCCAGCACTTTATGGCTGGCCCCGAGCGGGTTTTCATTGGCAGAGAGTTTGAAAGGGTCGGCAATGCCATCAACCGCTTCCTTACCGCCGACATAGGCCGGCATATCCAATACTCCGTCTTTTGCTATCGGTCCGGTCATTTTTCCGTCTCCGAAACCGTGTCTTCAAGAGTAAGGTAGCGCCCCCAAATGGCGTCATTTTCAGGCGCGCGGGTTTCGACCAGCACATAATCATCGCCGGTAAATAAAATATTGTCGCCGTCGCGCGCGCCAGCGCGGCGCACCAAATACACCCCGCCCGCCGCAATCGGGTCTTCATCAATTTGGGCGCCATAGCATAAACAGGCCGCCGCGCCGTCAAGCGGCAGGCGCGCAAAAACCGTCATGCCATCGGGTGGGGCGCAAGCCTCGGCCAAACCCAACACGGCAAGGGCGCGCCCATTGTCGGCCAGTTCGGATAAATCGGCGGGGGCATTTTCATAAGCCAGGCTGGCCCCGAAATGGGCCCGCGCCGTGGTCAGGGCGGCAGGGCTCGCATAAATGCGCATGCCGCCTTGCTGGCTCAGCGCCATGCCGATAATTTCGCGCCAAATGGCCTGCAATCCGGCGGTGCTGAGCATTGGCGCTTCGGCCTGCTGCCAAGCGCGCAAAGCCCGCATTTGTTGCATTTCGCGCATCGGGCGCAAAGGCATGGCGGCATCGCTATTGGCCGCTTTGGCGGCGGCGATTTGCGCGACCAATTGGGCACGGCGCAGCAATCCGGCACGCAATTCGGCGTCCAGAGCGTCTATTTCAGCGCGAATATCTTCCAATCTACCGGTCATTTTACCCTTATCTCTCGCATACGCGCCTAGTCATACGCCGTGAGAGGGTGTAAATCAAAGGAAAGATTGACATTTTGCCGCGCCTCCTGCATGAGGGTCGGCTGAATGCAGCAGGCCGAATGGGGATGCGATGAGCGCGACGAAGGCAAATGAGGAACAAGGGCAAACAGTGCGGCTTGACCGCGCTGCCTTGAAGCTCGACTGCGGCGCGACGCTTGATCATGTCGAACTGGCCTATCGCACTTACGGCACGCTCAATAAAGACAAGAGCAATGCCATTCTCATTTGCCATGCGCTGACCGGCGATCAGCATCCGGCGGGCATTAATCCGCTGACCGATAAAGAGGGCTGGTGGACGCAAGTGGTCGGGCCGGGCAGTATTATCGATACCGATAAATATTTCGTCATTTGCTCCAATGTATTGGGCGGATGTGGCGGCTCGACCGGCCCGCAAAGCGACAAACCGGATGGCAGCGGCCCTTATGGGCTGGATTTTCCGGTCATCACCATTGCCGATATGGTGCGCGCACAAAATCTGTTGATTGACCATTTGGGCATTGAGACGCTGTTTTGCGTGCTTGGCGGCTCTATGGGCGGCATGCAAGTGCTGCAATGGGCGGCGGCGCATGGAGAGCGGGTTTTTTCAGCCGTGCCGATTGCCACTTCGGCGCGCCATTCGTCGCAAAATATCGCTTTTCATGAGGTTGGCCGACAAGCGATTTTGGCCGATGCGGCTTTTGAGGGCGGGCGCTATTTCGACAGCGGCAATCGCCCGCGCAAAGGCCTTGCCGTGGCGCGCATGGCGGCGCACATCACTTATTTGTCGGAAGCCGCATTGCAAAGAAAATTCGGGCGCAATCTGCAAGACCGCGACGAAGTCACTTACGGCTTTGATGCGGATTTTCAGATCGAGAGCTATTTGCGCCATCAAGGTATGAGCTTTGTCGAACGCTTTGATGCCAATAGCTATCTCTATATTACCCGCGCCATGGATTATTTCGATATTGCGGCGGAAAATGGCGGCAATTTGGCAGCCGCGTTCAAAAATAGCGATACGCGCTTTTGCGTCATGTCTTTTACCAGCGATTGGCTGTTCCCGACTTCTGAGAGCATCACGCTGGTGCGCGCGCTTAATGCGGCCGGCGCCAATGTCAGCTTTGTCGAAATTGAAAGCGATAAGGGTCATGATGCGTTTTTGCTCGATGAACCGGAAATGCATGCGACGCTGAGCGGTTTTCTTGCTTCAGCGGCTACGGCGCGGGGGCTGGCATGATGATCGACCCGAAATCGCAAGCCGCCGGCAATCTCAATGGCGATCGCATTGATTTGCAATTAATTGCCGACCGCGTCGCGCCCAATAGCAAAGTATTGGATATTGGCTGCGGTGACGGCGCCTTGCTGGAACTTTTGGCACGCCAGCGCGGCATTGACGGGCGCGGGCTGGAACTCAGCCAAAGCGGCGTTAATAATTGCGTGGCGCGCGGGCTGTCCGTGGTGCAAGGCGATGCCGATACGGATTTGTCTTATTATCCCGATAATGGCTTTGACACGGTGATATTGAGCCAGACCTTGCAAGCCACACAACGCCCGCATGAGGTGTTGCGTGAAATGGCGCGCATTGGCGAAAGGCTGATTGTCTCAATACCCAATTTCGGCCATTGGCGGGTGCGCCTTGATTTATTGTTTAACGGGCGCATGCCGGTGACCGGCGCGCTGACCGCGAGTTGGTATGAGACCGCCAATATTCATTTATGCACGCTGAGAGATTTTACCGCCTTGTGCGATGTGCTGGATTTGCAGGTTGAAAGCTGCATCACCCTGTCGTACGGCAAGGCGCGCAGTCTGAAAGGACGACCGACGCGCCGCGCCAATTTAATGGCCGAGCAGGGCGTATTTGTGCTGCGCCGCGCCTAAATATCGGCTGCTTGGCGCGGGGTTGAATGCGGCGATAAGGCAGGGCGGATAACCGCCGCCGAGCGATAACGCAGCGCCATTTTCGAGCCGGTCGGGGCCGGTATTTTTTTCACCGCTTCGATGAGCCAGACACCGCCCAATTGCGGCAGCAAAAGCGTGGCCGGTCGGTCGACCCAGCCAAGCGCGCGCATCAAACGCTCCGGTAAGTGCGGCGGCAAAAACAAGGCGGCGCGGCTTTGCCCCTGCACAAAACCGGTGCGGCGCAATAATTTGCGCAATTGCCCCGATGAGAAAGGACGGCCCGCACCAAACGGGGTTTGGTCGCGGCGCGCCCAAAAGCCGCGCCGATTGGGGACGATAAATATGGCGCGGCCATTGGGTACCAAAACGCGCCAGGCTTGTTCCATCAGCGCATCGAGATGATTGGCCGCTTCCAGCCCGTGCAGCATGACCAAACGATTGACGCTTTGCGTGCGCATCGGCCATTGCCGCTCATCGCCCAAAATACGCGGCGGGTCGTTGTCCTGCGGGGCCAGCGCGCCTTGCTGGGCCGGCATGAGAAATTGCCAATCGGCATCGGGCCAAAGCGGTTCGGCCAAAGGCAGGCCATAGCCATAGGCCAAAACCGCATCATGCGGCCCGGCCGCTTGCGGCCAGATGCGGGAAATTTCATCGACCAAATGCGTCGCCACATGACCCCCCAAAGGGGTCTCGTAAAAGCGCGTCAAATCGACAATATCGATGGCCATTTCCCGCTCGTCCCTTTATCTTCCTTTTGCCTTAATTTTCGCACTATATTGCAAGCGAGCGAAAACGAAAACGGGGCGGCGACGATGACGGATTTACAAATTCACCAATTTCCTTGTCTCAGCGACAATTACGGCTTTTTGGTGCATGACACTGAAAGCGGCGAAACGGCGTGTATCGATACGCCGGAAACCGCACCGATTATGGCGGCGCTGGCCGAGACAGGCTGGCAATTGACGCAAATTTGGAACACCCATCATCATTATGACCATGCCGGCAATAATGAAGAAATTAAGCGCGCCACCGGCTGCACCATTACCGGCCCGGCCGGTGAAGCCGATAAAATACCCGGTCTTGACCGCGCCGTTGATGAGGGCGATGTGGTGATGCTGGGCGCGCATCAAGCCCGCATTTTGAATGTTGGCGGGCATACGCTGGGCCATATTGCCTATCATATGGACGGCCACGCTTTTGTCGGTGACAGTCTTTTTGCGCTGGGCTGTGGACGGGTTTTTGAAGGCACAATGGCGCAAATGTGGGACAGCCTGCAAAAACTCAATGCGCTGCCCGATGGCACGCAAATATACTGTGCGCATGAATATACCACTGCCAATGCGGCCTTTGCCGTGACCATTGACCCCGATAATCAAGCCTTGCAAAAGCGCGTCGCTGAAATTGCCGCGCTGCGCGCCGCCGATAAGCCGACCGTGCCGACCGAGATTGCCTTGGAACGCGCGACCAATCCGTTTTTGCGCGCCACAGATGCGGGTGTACAGGCGCATCTCAATATGGCCGGCGCGGCGGCGGTCGACGTATTTGCCGAAATTCGCCAGCGCAAGGATAATTTTTAATGCCCGAAACGGCGCGCGCACGCGGCGATAAATTACGCTATGTCGCGCCGTCGGGAGCGCTTATTGAAGAGATTGATTGGCTCGACCCGGAAGCGGTTTTTCTGCCGCATGGCGCGCATGAAGGGGCCTTATGGCTCGACAGTTCAGCGCCACAGCATGAATTGGCGCGCTATAGTTTTATCGCGCTGGCCCCCTATGACATGCTGCGCTTTGCGGCCCATGAGGCGGCGCAAGGGCTCGCCGCTTTGCAAGAAAAACTGGCCGCCGAAAGCGCCCTATGGCGTGATTTACCGCCCGAGATTGACGCGCAAGTGCCGCCCTTTCGCGGCGGTGCTGCCGGTCTTTTCGGCTATGATTTGGGGCTTGGATTGGAAACCGCATTTCACGCCGATAATGCGCCGCCGCCGCAAGCGCAATCCGATGCCTTGGTTGTCGGGCTTTATGCCAGCCTGTTGGCCTTTGACCATAGGGCACAACGCTGTTTCATCATCGCCACCGGCCTGCCGCAGCCATCTCCGGCAGCGCGTGCCGATGCGGCGCGGCAAGATATTTTGCGCTGGCAAAAATTGCTGACCGGCGTGCCCAGCGCGGTTTTGCCGCCGCCGCCTGCAGCCCCTGATTTGGCAAGCCCGCCGCACAGTAATTTTTCCAAACATGCCTATTGCGATGCGGTATCCGCTATCGTCGCACATATTCTTAACGGCGATATTTTCCAAGCCAATTTGGCGCAATATTTCACTGCGCAATTGGCCGAAGGGGATAATGCATTGGCCTATTATCGCCGCTTGCGGCGCGCCGGGCCGGCCCCGTTTTCGGCCTTTTTTCAAATGGGTGAGCGCGCCTTGGCGTCGGCCTCGCCGGAACGGTTTTTACAAATCGCCAATGGCCGTGTCGAAACGCGGCCGATTAAAGGCACACAAAAACGCGGCCGCAATGCGCAAGAAGATTTGGCGATTGCCGCCGCTTTGGCAGCGAGCGAAAAAGACCGCGCCGAGAATGTCATGATTGTCGATTTGCTACGCAATGATTTGGCCAAAAATTGCCGCCTCGGCTCGATAGAGGTGCCGCAATTATGCGCGCTGGAAAGCTTTGCCAATGTGCATCATTTGGTCTCAACCGTGCGTGGTGCTTTGCCGCCGCATGTCTCGCCGGTCAAGCTTTTGGCCGATTGTTTCCCCGGCGGGTCGATTACCGGTGCGCCGAAAATTCGCGCTATGCAGCTTATCGGCGCTTATGAAAAAACCGCGCGCGGCGCAAGCTATGGCAGTATCGGCTATATCGGTTTTGACGGGCGTATGGATACCAGCATTATTATTCGCACGGCAGAAATCACCGCGCAGCATATCAGCTTTCATGTCGGCGGCGGTATTGTTGCCGACAGCCGGCCGGAGGCCGAATATGTCGAGACCTTGGATAAGGCGCGTGGGCTTATGGCCGCCTTGGGCGTTGATGTTGATATATGGGCGCATGCGCAAAATGATGAAAGGCGTTTGGTCGGCAAATGATTGTCGTGATTGACCATTTTGACAGCTTTGTCGAAACCTTGGCGCGCTATATTGCCGAGGCCGGTTTTGTCGTCCAAGTGATACGCCAAGACAGCACGCCCGAAGCCGTTTTGGCGCTTGACCCGCAAGCCGTGGTTTTGTCGCCCGGGCCGGGGCGGCCGGAGACGACAGGGCTGACTTTGCCGCTTTTGCAGAAATTGCCGCGCAATGTGCCGGTTTTGGGTATTTGTTTGGGCCATCAGGCCTTGGCGCAGCATTTGGGCGGCACGGTCGGGCACGCTCAAGAGCCGCGTCATGGCAAAGCTTCGCCGATCAGCCATAATGGTGATGCGCTGTTTGACGGTATGGATAATCCGTTTGAAGCGGGGCGCTATCACGCCTTGATTGTCGAAAGCTTGCCGGAAAATTGCCGCGCTTTGGCAGCCAGTGCGCGGGGTGAAAATATGGCCTTTAAGCATGATAGCCGCCCGCTTTACGGCGTGCAATTTCATCCCGAAAGCATTTTGACACCGCAAGGGCGGCTTTTGGTTGAGAATTTTTTGGCTTTGGGCGCGTGCCGGAGAGATGCCGCATGATTTGGTTAAATGGCGGTATTGTTTCGGCTGAAGCCGCCATATCGGCCAATGATCGCGGTTTATTATTGGGCGAGAGCGTGTTTGAAACCTTGCTTGTCAAAAACCAAGTGCCGCAGTTTTGGACGGCGCATTTGGCGCGGCTTGCCGCTTCTTGCACCGCATTGGGGTTGAGCAATCCCCATAATGCGGCGGCTCTGCGCGACGGTGTGATGGCGCTTTTTGAGGCCGAGAAAGCCCGGCATGGCAAAAAGCCGCGCGCTGTATTGCGCCTGACGGTAAGCGGGGGCAGTGGCGGGCGCGGCCTTGTGCCAAGGGCAGAAGCAAAACCCATGGTGATGATGCAACTCGGGGATGCGCCGCCGCGCCCTGATGCTTTGCGATTGCATATGAGCGATGTTTTGCGCTTTGCCGGTCAGTTCAGCGCAGCCCATAAAACCGGCCAATATGTCGATAATATTATGGCGCGCCGCCAAGCATTGGCGGCCCAAGCCGATGAGGCGGTGATGGCCAATCAGCATGGCCGTCTCGCCGGTGCCGCGGCCGGTAATATGTTTGTTCGTTTTGATGAGCGGCTTCTTACTCCGCCGGTCAGCGAGGGGGCATTGCCCGGCATCATACGCGGTGCATTGCTTGAAATGGCCATGATTGACGGGCTGCAAATTGAAGAAGCGCCGATTGATATGGCGCGACTTGAAAAAGCCGATGCGCTTTATGTGTGCAATAGTGTTAATGGTGTCGTCGCTGCGGCTTTTGTGCAAGCCGATGCGGCACAAAAAAAACAGGGCCTCGTATTGAACGACGCCCTGCCGGAATTTTCGAGCTTTTAAAGCTTAATCGCGCGGGTCCAAAACCTGGCGACCACGATACATGCCGCTTTTCAAATCGACATGATGCGGACGGTGCAATTCACCGCTATCGGGATTTTCAATATAGGTCGGCTTGGCCAACGCATCAGCTGCGCGGCGTTTGCCACGGCGTGAGGGGCTTACTTTTCGCTTCGGAACAGCCATTTTGCGTCTCCTGAAATAACTCTAACCCTTTCGGGAATGGCGGTTTATACGCCATAAGCGGCGGGGCGTAAAGGGCAAACTAACGGCGGCTGACGCGCCATAATTTGCCATTATCGCCCTCTGAGAGAATGTAAAGCGCACCATCGGCACCGGTGCGGATATCGCGCAATCGGTCACCGATTTCGCTGAACATATCGCTTTGCCGCTGCGGCGCACCATCGACCATATCAATATGAATAATCTTACTGTAAATCAGCGAAGAGACAAAAATATCGCCCTGCCAATCGGGGAATTGCGCGCCGTCATAAATCGTCATGCCGGACGGGCCGATAGAGGGCGTCCAATCAAGCAATGGCTGTTTTGTGCCCTCATAAGATGTATAGGGGCTAATGCGGGCGCCCGAATAATCAATGCCGTAAGTGGCAACCGGCCAACCATAATTTTTGCCCGCTTCAATCAGATTAAGCTCATCACCGCCGCGCGGGCCATGTTCGGTTTGATAGATTTTGCCGCTGCCGCGCTCAACCGCAATCGATTGCTGGTTGCGATGGCCGTAAGAATAAATTTCCGGTTGCGCACCGGCCACGCCGATAAAGGGATTGTCTTGCGGCACTTTACCGTCATCGGTCACGCGCACCAAACTGCCGAAATGATTGGAGAGATTTTGCGCTTGCTCGCGCAAATCAAAACCGTCGCCGACATTTATCAAAAGCGTATTATCGGGGAGAAAAGCCATGCGCGCGCCATAATGCACAAGGGTGTTTTTGCTCGGTGCTGACTCGAAAATCGTGCTGATATCTTCCAGCGCCGTGCCGGTAAAGCGGCCACGAATGACGCGCAGCGCATTGGCGTCGTCCGTGCCGACCGAGAGGGACAGATAGACATAACGGTTTTCGTCATAATTCGGGTGAATGACAATATCCATCAGCCCGCCTTGCCCGCCATACAGGCTTTGCGGCACACCGGCCACGGCCTGCGCCACCAGCTTGCCATTACGGATATGGCGTAAATCACCGGTCAGTTCGGTTATCAGCATGTCGCCATCGGGCAAAATGGCCAAGCCCCAAGGGCTGTCCAGACCGTCCACAACGGTTTCCAAATTATAGCCAGCCACGCCTTGTGCTGAAGCTTGGTTGCTGGCAATCAGGCCGCTCAAACCAAAGCCGCTCAAGCCAAATGCCAAAATGGCTGCAAAAGTCCAATTTTTCATAAAACGCTCCGTTACTGACCGCACTATATTGGCTTTTGCGACAGTTGCAATAAGGCACCATAAGGCTTTATAAGGATTTTGTCTTAAGGGAGGTTTTCATGCAGCGGTTTTTACCCAATCGGGCGCAGTTTTTTGGCTTTATCACCGCGTTTATCGTGCTCAATGTCATTGGTGCCACGGTGCAAACGCAATTTAATTTGGGCCATTTGCTGGCATTGGGTATTGACGTGCCGTTTTCCACGCGCATATCAACCACTTTGCATGACATTGTTTCCCTGCAACCGCTATTCGGCGTCATTTTCGGCATTGGTTTTCTCATTGCCATGATTGTCGGCCATTTTATCGCCAAATTGGTCAAAATCCTGCCCGAAGATTTGAATTTTCCCGCCCTTGCAGACCCGCTGGCCACAA